>NZ_CP015438.1:667500-877500 GCF_001634285.1 Anoxybacillus amylolyticus | reverse complement strand
CCGAAGACCTTCTTCGCTCACGCGGCGTTGCTCCGTCAGACTTTCGTCCATTGCGGAAGATTCCCTACTGCTGCCTCCCGTAGGAGTCTGGGCCGTGTCTCAGTCCCAGTGTGGCCGATCACCCTCTCAGGTCGGCTACGCATCGTCGCCTTGGTGAGCCGTTACCTCACCAACTAGCTAATGCGCCGCGGGCCCATCCGTAAGTGACAGCTTGCGCCGCCTTTCAACCAAAGACCATGCGGTCTTCGGTGTTATCCGGTATTAGCTCCGGTTTCCCGAAGTTATCCCGGTCTTACGGGCAGGTTGCCCACGTGTTACTCACCCGTCCGCCGCTAACCGAACAGAAGCAAGCTCCTATTCGGTCCGCTCGACTTGCATGTATTAGGCACGCCGCCAGCGTTCGTCCTGAGCCAGGATCAAACTCTCCATAGAAAGTTCTATTCCAAACTCATGTTTTCTCGTTCCTTAAACGAGGACGCTTCGTTTTGTTCAGTTTTCAAAGAACACTTTTGGTCGCTTGAAGCGACTTTTTTATAGTATCATGTTGATTTACTGCTGTCAACATTTTTTATCCACCGCTATTCCGCAGCGACGCTTTTTAATTTATCATCTTTGATTAATGAAGTCAACACTTTTTTAAAAAACAATTAAAACAAAAGGCCCTTCTCATCGCTCTCACCCTTATAAGAACGGGCCTTCTTTATTAACGATTTGCTATTTTGTAATAGCGGTGATACACATTCTGCCCTTTTGTTGGCATCTCTTCTGTCGTTAACACGTGCTTATCCACTAAATATTCCAGCATTATTACTAAATCAACCGAGTATACTTCCAATTCTGGATGGGCAATCATTTCACCAATGCTCCAAGCTTCTTCCCTTCGTTTCAACACATTTAGTAAATGAGCTGAACCAGACGGAATGCGAGAATGAATTAAAAATTCACTTGCTAAAAACAATAGTTCCAGTCTTTTCTCTAATGGTTCGTCGCTACCCACCAATTCTTCATAAAGTTTATAAATTTGCGCATCAATTTGTTTCACTTGATTCCATACGGTCACTTCAGGATAAAACCCTTTTTCAATAACGGCTAACCGTGCCAAATGATGAAGGGCATGGATAACATGATTATAGGCATCCAAAAGTTGGTTGGTTTCCAAAAATACTTTTCCATCTGTATATCGCCGGATTAATTTAGCAAATTCTACCCCCATCTTTAGCCGTCGCGCTTCTTCTGGAAACTCCAACATTCGGTTTCTTAATTGCCGCACATATTCATTCCGATCAAATAATACTTTCCCGTTAAGTACCCAATCAATCACTTTACGGTTTGATCCAAACAACAGCCATTCGTTTAATTTTTCTTCACTCACAACATGCAATGCAGCTTTTTGTCCTTTTGTTGTATAATGTTTACTGAATACTGGAGAATCGACATCTTTTACAATGACTAACAACACTACGTCAAATGTATCTGTAATCGCCGAGTTATTCAGTTTTTTTTCAATCAACAAAATCCCTAAGGTATTGCGATGACTTGCTCTTTCTTGGTAAATGGGACGAATTAAATCCTCCATCTTTTCCCCTCCATCGTTTCGAGCGTTTCAACGCTCATATTTCGACAAAAATCGCAAAATTCCTTTTTTGCAAACTCACCTAAATTTTATGGTATAGTTAGAAGGAGGAGGGACGAACAAATGTCGATCAAGTATTCAAGCAAAATTAATAAAATCCGGACATTCGCGCTTGGGTTAATTTTTGTTGGATTTATCGTCATGTACATAGGGATATTCTTCCGCACTTCGATGTGGATTATGACGTTATTTATGATTTTAGGATTGCTTTTTATTATCGCAAGCACTGTTGTCTATTTTTGGATTGGGATGTTGTCCACAAGAACGATTCAAGTAGTCTGCCCAAGTTGCGGAAAAAC
This sequence comes from Anoxybacillus amylolyticus, assembly GCF_001634285.1. GTDB lineage: Bacteria > Bacillota > Bacilli > Bacillales > Anoxybacillaceae > Anoxybacteroides > Anoxybacteroides amylolyticum. The sequence goes on along the minus strand of NZ_CP015438.1, from coordinate 875,568 downwards.
GACAAAAATGCTCGGCCGCGTCGATTTGTGTATGTATTGTAGCGAGCCGCTAACACTAGACCCTGAACTAGAAGGCAAGGAGTTTGATGAAAAGTACAACCGAAAGAAAAAAAAGAGCTGGTAGCCTTTGCTATCAGCTTTTTAATGCGTCCGATAATGTTGGCAGTCTGCACAGACACCGTATACTTCCATGCAATGATGGCTTACTTTAAATCCTGTCACATGCGCCGCCAGCGTTTCCACTTCATCTAATCCCGGATAGTGAAAGTCGACGATTTTTCCGCACCGTTCACAAATGATATGGTAATGATCCGAAGTAACAAAATCAAAGCGGCTTGACGAATCACCATATGTTAACTCTTTGACAAGCCCTACTTCTTTGAACACACGGAGATTATTATAAACCGTTGCAACGCTCATATTCGGGAATTTGCCTTCTAACGCTTTATAAATCTCATCAGCCGTCGGGTGTGACATGGAACGGATTAAATATTCCAATATCGCATGACGTTGCGGGGTAATGCGCACCCCTGTCTGTTTCAGCGTGTCTAGCGCTTCTTTTAGCAGTTGTTCTTCAGACACCGTCATGCACCTCACTTCCTTTAGAAAAAGAATTATTATTTTATAATTTTTATAATTAGTCTACCGTTTTTTTAGCTACTTTGTCAATATTCGTATCATTAATATATGAGTTTATTTCGACTTTTAACATAAAAAGCGTGCGGAATTACTTTCCGCACGAACAATTCGAGGAGGTATGCCCTACATTAACAATATATGTCGTATTCCTTATTTGGTTTGGACATCTACCTATTTTGCACAAGTATGACGAATATAAGCTAACGCCTCTTCTACATGCCCCTTCACTTTCACCCCGCGCCATTCTCGGAGTAATCTTCCTTCCTCATCAATGACAAACGTCGAGCGCTCAATTCCCATGTATTCTTTCCCAAAATTTTTCTTATGCTTCCAAACACCATATCTTTCGGCCACTTCATGTTGCTCGTCCGCTAACAATAAAAACGGCAACGCATATTTTTCAACAAACTTTTGATGCCGTTCTACAGAATCAGTGCTGACTCCTAAAATGACGGCATTTAAATTCCGAAATTGATCATAATAGTCCCGAAAATCGCACGCCTCCGCTGTGCATCCTGGTGTCATATCTTTCGGATAAAAATATAACACCACAAACTTCCCGCGAAAATCAGAGAGCGAAACCATCGTGCCGTTGCTTGCAGGTAATGTAAAGTCCGGAGCTAAATTTCCAATTAACAACATTGCTATCTCTCCTTCTTTATGTCTTTTTCCCAATCAATCACCACTCGAACTACAAAAGCAGCAGGCATAATGTATCCTAATAATGCTTCGGTGACTGCAAGCCATCTTCCTGCTCCAATCGGGATAACGTCCCCATAACCTACTGCTAATAATGTTGTTGCGCTAAAATATACACTGTCTTGTAAAACGGAAAAAAACTCACCCGTAATGTCTTTTGAATTTTTTGTAAAAATATCATACCCGTTTATTTCTAAAATCGTATAAATTAGCCCAAATCCGATCATCATCGTTACGTATAAAGAAATTAATACAACAAAATTTTCCACCGACACATATTTATGCTTGCTCGCGCGGCTAGTCCATACCGAAACAATATTCAACACTAATACCCCGACGATTACAATAATCCACCCCATCGCTATCACCTCGTACAAGCCATGTATACGAGGAGGTAACGAAAAATATACCGTCTTAGTTTCCTGCACCTCTATAGTGCTTGATCCCTTTATTCCACAACATAATGGCAATCATAAAAAAGATAACCCCCATAATCGGCGTTAAAAACGCATAGCTATACCACTCTTTTTTTCCTAAAAAATAAGCGGAAGGATACACCCCGACAAACGCAAACGGCAAAATCCACGTTAAAATGTAGCGAATGACACGGTTATAAATATCGATTGGATAACGGCCATAGTTGCTAATGTTATACATCATCGGCATAATCGAGCTTCGTGCATCCGACCAAAAACTAATCGTCGCAAGCGAAATAAATACCCCCGCATAAACGAGCATGCCGCCAAGCGCAAACAAAAGAAAGAGAAAGAAATCATACCAATGAAACTCAAGATGCAATCGCGCGCTCGCATCCCCCATAATAATTAGGCCTGTCACACCACCAACAAGCGACTCAAGTTCCATTCGTTCTAAAATCACTTGGAACAAACTGTGCACCGGTCGCGTTAATACACGGTCCATTTCTCCACGAACAATGTAACGTTCATTAAAATCCCAAATATTAAAAAATGCTCCAAATAACGCAAACGGCACTAAAAAGAAGCCGTAAATAAAAATCATTTCATCTCTCGTCCAACCGTGCAATAGCGTCGTATGTCCGAACACGACAAGAATAAAAATTAAGTTGACCGATTGAAACATCAAATCGGAAAGAAACTCAACAAACAAATCCGCCCGATATTGCAGCTTCGTTTTCATATATTGCGCCATATATTGAAAAAAGACCGATACATAAAACACGCCATCACCCCCCTTGAACGACAAGCCGCTTTTTCGCCGCTTTCCAAAGAAGTTGAAGCGGAAGAAGCAAGATGATACTCCACATAAGCTGAAACAACAACCCATCAATAACCGCCTTCCCATGAAAACTTTCCGTAAAAATCATGCTCGGAATATAACTAATCGCTTGAAACGGAAAGTATTTCATCACTTCTTGCGCCCAATGTGGGTAGAAACTAATCGGCAAAATTAATCCAGAAAATAAATCAATGACAAACCGTTTCGCTCGCAACAGTCCTTCGTTATTTAACGTAAAAAATGTCACGACCCCCGCTAATAAATTCAACTGGGAGTTAATCACGAAACTTAACATAATCGAAAGGGCAAAATATCCCCATGTCCTTATATCGCTCGAGAAATGGAGCGGAAACAAAAGACTAGTGATAACGACGCCAGGAAATGAAAGGAAAAATAAACGAAACACTCCTTCTCCCAAGCCTTGCATCGTTTTCATCCCTAAATAACTATACGGGCGAATCAGCTCAACCGCTACTTTTCCTTCTTTAATTTCCATCGCGATTTCACGGTCTATATTGTTAAAATAAAATGCGCGTGCCATCCACGATACCGCGACATACGTTGTCATCTGTTCAATAGACATACCTTGAATGGCTGACTTTCCGCTGTAAATGGCCGACCAAAGGAAATAATACGCGCCGATATTGATGCAGTAAATAAGAATGCCCGTATAGTAGTTCGTCCGATATGCCAGCATCATTAAAAAACGGATGCGAATCATTTCAAGATATTTATCCATGTACAACACCTTCTTCGTAGATGTTGCGAATAATTTCCTCTGTCGACATTTCATCAATATTAATATCTTGAATGTTATAACGGGCAACGATTCGGCTAATGACATCCGATACATGCATCGGTGCGACATGGGCAACCCAGCTATTCGTTTCCCCTTTGCGCCACGTTACGTTTATATCATACGTCAGAGCGCGCAACTCTTCTTCCGTTACTTCAGTTGCAAACGTAAACTGCACTTGCTTTCCTTCTCCCCAGTTTTCTTTGAGTCGCTGCAAAGAACCGTCATAAATAATTTTTCCTTCATCCAACATAATGACACGTTCACACAGCGCCTCGATATCCGCGATATCGTGCGTCGTTAATAAAATCGTTGTTTTATATTTTTCATTAATCTCTTTTAAAAATTGACGAATTTTTAGCTTCACTAATACATCGAGCCCAATCGTCGGTTCATCTAAAAATAAAAGCGGTGGATTATGAATTAACGCGGCTGCCAATTCACAACGCATTCGCTGTCCCAATGACAGCTTGCGCACTGGCTTATCGAGCAATGGACCGATATCCAATGTTTCGATGACATGCTCCATATGTTCTTTGTACTCTTTATCCGATACGCGATACACTTTTTTTAATAATCGAAATGATTCTTGCACCGCAATGTCCCACCACAATTGCGAACGTTGTCCGAAGACGACGCCGATCGTTTGAACGAACGCCTCACGCTCTTTATGGGGATTCATACCGTTGACAACGACTGTTCCTGATGTCGGTGTTAAAATTCCTGTCAACATTTTAATGGTCGTCGACTTTCCAGCTCCGTTCTCTCCAATGTACCCTACCATTTCTCCTTGCTTAACGGTAAACGAAATATCATCCACCGCCCGAACCGTTTTATAGTTTCTTGTAAACAAATCGCGGAACGCACCCATTAAACCAGAGCGGCTCGAATACACTTTAAATTCTTTTCGTAGTTTTTCTACTTCGATCGCATACATGTTCTCACCCTCCACATAAGCAATAGTTTAACGAAAGTCGCTAGGAGAAACAAATGGTATGCTTATGGTACAATAGAAAACAGCAAACTTTTGCATAGGAGGCTTTCAACATGCAGTTTACGAAATCAGAACAACTATACAAAGAAGCGCTTGAACATATTGTTGGCGGCGTCAATAGCCCTTCCCGTTCCTATAAGGCAGTGGGCGGCGGCGCTCCTGTCGTCATGGAACGGGCGCAAGGCGCTTACTTTTGGGACGTTGACGGAAATAAATATATTGATTATTTAGCAGCATACGGCCCAATTATTACTGGACATGCCCACCCGCACATTACGAAAGCGATTCAGCAAGCAGCGGAAAATGGCGTGTTGTACGGAACGCCGACTCCTTATGAAATTACATTTGCCAAAATGTTAAAAGAAGCCATTCCTTCTTTAGAAAAAGTACGCTTCGTCAACTCTGGGACAGAAGCGGTCATGACGACGATCCGTGTCGCTCGCGCCTATACAGGGCGGGATAAAATCATTAAATTTGCTGGTTGCTATCATGGGCATTCTGACCTTGTGCTCGTTGCGGCTGGTTCTGGTCCATCAACATTAGGGACACCTGACTCTGCTGGCGTTCCAAAAAGCATTGCCCAAGAAGTAATCACTGTTCCATTTAACGACATTGACTCTTTCCGACAAGCGATGGAACGTTGGGGCGAACAAATCGCTGCCGTTCTTGTCGAACCGATTGTTGGAAACTTCGGCATCGTGGAACCAAAACAAGGATTTCTTGAAACAATTAATGAACTCGCCCATCAAGCGGGCGCGCTTGTCATTTACGATGAAGTCATCACAGCGTTTCGGTTTATGTACGGGGGAGCGCAAAATTTATTAGGAATGGAACCAGACTTAACAGCGCTTGGAAAAATTATTGGTGGCGGTCTCCCAATTGGTGCCTACGGTGGACGAAAAGACATTATGGAACAAGTCGCTCCGCTCGGTCCTGCGTATCAAGCAGGAACAATGGCTGGAAACCCAGCTTCTATCCTTGCCGGCATCGCCTGCCTTGAAGTATTAAAACAAGACGGCGTTTACGAGTATCTTGACCGGCTGGGTGCTATGTTAGAAGAAGGGATTGCTATCCATGCGAAAACATACGGTATTCCTGTGACCATCAATCGATTAAAAGGAGCGTTAACCGTTTACTTTACGACCGAGAAAGTAGAAAATTACGAACAAGCTCAGCAAACAGACGGTGAGATGTTTGCGAAATTTTTCAAGTTAATGCTCCAGCAAGGAATCAACCTTGCTCCTTCAAAATACGAGGCGTGGTTTATTACACTCGCTCATACAGAGGAAGATATTCAATATACACTCCAAGCGGTTGAACATGCATTTAAAACGTTAAAAAACGAATAAATATACAAAAAGAGTGGAAGAATTTTCTTTCCACTCTTTTTTGCGACCGTTGAAAACGTTTACATTAAACGTTTTATTAGCTATATCCCAAAATGAATATTATATCCAAAAAAATGAATAAATAATTGATTTCCCTCTTTGTTCGTGGTAACATAGACTATAAATTCTGAAAATTTTTATTCTCCTATCGTTTATCCTTATTTTTCCCATAGAACATTATGCGCAGGAGGTGAAAGGCAAAGGTGGGATTCCCACTTTCGAGCCGATCAAACATGAAACAACGTTGGAATCCAAGTCATTTTCAAGATTTCCATCGTGCTGAACACGATGCTTGCGGCATTGTATCCGCCATCGAAAAACGGCGCATTCCAACAAGAGAAAACATTATGACCTGTATTAATGCCCTTGTGAAAATGAACCATCGCGCCGGCTTTATTAACGGCGAAGGGGATGGAGTAGGTATCCATATCGACATCCCAAGAGCACTTTGGATGGAAAAACTAGCAAACGCCGGACAAAATCCAGAAATCGCGAACGACAACCGCTTTACAGTCGGACATATTTTTATTAATCGCACGACAGACGTTGAGCAAGCAAAAGAAAAAATAAGACAGCTCTTCAAGCAGTCCGGTCTCACCCTTCTTTTCGAATCCGATCGTGTTACTTCTTCTCATGCACTCGGACCGATTGCTTTACGCCAAGAACCTGTCTTTTGGCAAGTGGCGCTTTTGCCTATTGATAGCGAGCAGCTCACGAAACGATTGTTCGATTTGCTTATTGACATCGAACAAGACGAAGATGTTCATGTTGCTTCGTTAAGTCATTTCCACGTTGTCTACAAAGTAATGGGCGCCGGAGATATTTTACCAAAATATTATCATGATTTAGCAAATCCGCTTGTTGCATCAACCATGACGCTTGGCCATAACCGATATTCAACGAATACGTTATCCAATTTTTTCCGAGTTCAACCGTTTAGCGTGTTAGGACATAATGGAGAGATTAATACAATTGCTAAACTGCGTGATGAAGCAATAATGCTTGGCGTGCCGCTTACTGTCGGCGGAAGCGATTCGCAAGATTTAAGCCGCACAATGGAAACGCTCATTTGCCGTCACGGATATAGCTTATTTGAAGCAATGGATATTTTGTTCCCACCAATTATTAATGAAATCAAAGCATATCCTGAGCATTTGCAAGATTTATATACGTACATTCGCGAGGCGTGGGGACACTTTGCCCAAGGTCCTGCAGGTATCATTTCTCGTTATGGAGAGGAAGCGGTATTTAGCGTGGATGCGTTAGGATTGCGCCCGCTTTGGAAGTTAGATACCGAGAGTCGATTCATTTTTGCTTCTGAACCCGGGATTATTCCCGCAAGTGAGTACACAGGAGAACCAAAACCGATTGCTCCAGGCGAAAAAATCGGGTTGAAATGGGGAGGAGACGGTCATATTGAAGTGCTTGAATACGCCGCATTTCAAGAAGAAGTGTATGCCCGCTTTTCGAAACGGTTTGATGTCGCCAACTTCCGAGCACGTCTTACTCCACCAACATTAGAAAAACATTTGTTTGTCGCTTCGCCAAACAAAGTGCAGAACGGTCAATATTCCGCATTCGGCTGGGATCGGGAACATATTCAACTGCTAGAGCAAATGGCAGAAAAAGGAGCGGAACCAATTCGTTCGCTCGGCCATGATGCACCGCTAGCAGCCATTGACCCAAATCGGAAAAACCTTGCCGACTTTATTAAAGAAAGCGTTGCGGTTGTCACCAATCCAGCAATTGACCGCGATCGGGAAACAGAACATTTCTCGACTAGAACGATTATTGGCAAGCGCCCATCATTAACGGATGCACAGCCACCTTGCTACGTGGTTGAGGTAATTTCGCCAATTTTAATAGAAGGAAAAATCGGTCTCGAAAGCGCAGAAACGTTAGGGCACCCTTCCTACGACCAAATTGTTCATTCATTTCAAACAAAACAACTCGCTCATGTGCTGTCCGCGACATTTACAGCGGAGGAAACGATAAAAGAAGCGTTGCAGCGTCTTGCCAACGAGGCATGTGAAGCTGTCCGCTTTGGAAAATCATTGCTTCTTCTTGACGATGCAGAAGCACACCAAAATGGAAATTTATTGATTGATCCGTTACTTATCACCTCGGCGATCGATCAGGCGCTAACAGAAAACGGATTACGGCGTGATTGCTCACTATTGCTCCGATCTGGTGCGATTCGTTCGCTACATGATCTCATCGTCGCTTACGGATTAGGTGCCAATGCAATTAATCCTTACTTAATGTTTGCGACCGTTGCAGCAGAAGATACGGTCAAACCGGTCATCAACTTATTTAACGCATTGAATAAAGGATTAGAAAAAGTCATTTCCACCATCGGTATTCATGAATTGCGCGGATATAGCCGCCTATTCTCATCCATCGGATTGCACGATGAAATTGCGGACGTGCTAAAAATCGTTAACTTCTTCGGCTCTGATTCGTTGCAATACGATTTTGCGGCGCTAAAAGAAGATGCGATCGCTCGTGCAAATGACTATGCCGATGAAAACGCAAAGCCAGGGAAAACATTCCATGTCTTCCCGCGCATTTGGAAAGCGATTGGCGAAGTAGCGCAAACCGGTTCGTACGACAACTATCGTGAAAAGCTAACAGAAATAGAAACAGAAACACCAACAACGATCCGTCATTTGCTTGATTTGAAAAAGGCGAAAAAAGAAGTCCCATCTGAAACTGTCGATATTAGCGTCGGTGAACATAGCTTGCCGTTTGTCATCGCTTCGATGTCGTTCGGTTCACAAAACGAAGTCGCCTTCCGCGCTTATGCCGAAGCAGCCGACCGACTCAATATGATCAGCTTAAACGGCGAAGGCGGCGAAATTAAAGATATGCTCGGCAAATATCCGCGCACGCGCGGCCAGCAAGTCGCCTCCGGGCGTTTTGGTGTCAATGCTGAACTATTAAACTCATCCAATTTATTGGAAATTAAAATCGGACAAGGAGCAAAACCAGGAGAAGGCGGTCATTTACCAGGTTCTAAAGTAACGGCGAAAATTGCCGAAGCACGGAACGCAACGATTGGCTCTGACCTTATTTCACCATCGAATAACCACGACATTTATTCAATCGAAGATTTAGCGCAAATGATTGCTGAGCTCAAAACAGCAAACGACCAAGCAAAAGTTGCCGTAAAAGTACCCGTTGTTCCAAATATCGGAACGATTGCTGTTGGAATTGCAAAAGCAGGGGCGGATATTATTACACTAAGCGGTTTTGACGGCGGAACAGGAGCAGCTCGGATTCATGCGTTGCAGCACGTCGGACTTCCGGTGGAAATCGGGGTGAAAGCTGCCCATAACGCTTTGTTAGAAGCAGGATTGCGCAACCAAGTCGAAATTTGGGCAGATGGTGGCATAAAAAGCGCCTTAGACGTCATCAAAGTGATGTTGCTTGGCGCAAACCGCGTCGGCTTTGGTACCCTTTCGATGATTGCGATTGGCTGTACGACATGCCGCGGTTGCCATTTAGATACGTGCCACGTCGGCATTGCAACGCAAATCGAATCGGAAGCGCAAGCAAAAGAACATGGCTTACGCCGTTTCGTTCCACGGCAATTTGAGATAGCTGTTCAAGGACTAGTGAACTTATTCACTGCTTTCGGTAATGAGTTAAAAACATTGACGGCTTCGCTTGGCGTTGAACGATTACAAGACATTGTCGGGCGCTCCGACTTGCTAGAACAAGTAAGAGGCCTAGAAAAAATGGATTTGACGCATTTACTGAAAGTATTGGAAGTTGGACAGTTTACGCCAAAAGAAATGCGCGCAAACATAGAAGAAGCGAAATTACTCGTTGCCGCAGGGGCAGAATACCTCGACTATCATGTGGAAGATTTGCACCGTTCGCGCGAGTTTTCTGCTGTCACATCCGAACAACGCGTGCTCGGTAGCCGCGTATCATGTCATCGCGTTCGCGGGCGTTTAGATGGGTCTTATAAAAAATTACCGAACGTGACGTTGCGCTTTAAAGATGGTTCTATTCCTGGAAACGGTCTTGGTGCTTACAATAGCTACGGCATTCACATTCACGTCGATGGCGGCGCCCAAGATGGCATCGGGAAGACAGCGCTTGGTGGCAGCATCCTCATATTTAAAGCAAAAGGGAAAGATGGAAAGTTTTATAATGGATCTGTCGGAAAAGGGTTTGGCTATGGCGCGCAAAAAGGATTGCTCGTCGCCCAAGGCAATGCCGATGCACGGGCTGGCATTCGCCTCTCAGGTGCCGATATGATTATCGGCGGACAAGTGACCGTGCCAATCCCGGAAGAAGAGCATGGCAATATCGGAGCACGGGCAAACATTAAAGGGTTTGCGTTTGAATATATGACAAATGGACGCGGGCTCGTTCTCGGCGACCCTGGACCATGGATTTGCGCAGGAATGACAGGTGGCGTCGTTTACTTGCGCCATCAACCAGAAATGGGGTTAACAAAAGCTGCGCTTGAACGCCGTATCGCCAAAGGTGCCCAAGTTCGCATCGAGCGCTTAAGCGAACGAGGAAAAGCGGATGTACATGAACTTTTATCAACCTACATCGACTTGCTTATCGAGCACGAACAAATAGAAGAAGCAGAGTCACTGAAGCCGCTGCTTGAAAAACTAGAAGATCATTTCTTCCAAGTCATCCCATCTAAAGAACAAGCGGATCCTTCAGTTTCTACAGAATAATGGAAAAAGAGGCATCGGAATCCTGATGCCTCTTTTTTCTGTAATTAATACAACAACGCTTCAATATATATAGTACGTCCTTTTTATTTTTTGCTTGATATCTTCTTCCAAACGATGTATATTACTAAATTGTTTAGCATCTTTTTGAGGCAAAAGGAAGGATACAAACGTTATGAGACTCGGAGCCCGCATCTTTAAAACGGGAATTGCCGTTACATTGGCACTATCTTTAGCAAGTACGATGAATTTCCCTTCACCGGTATTTGCCGGAATATCGGCGGTATTTGCAATGCAGCCGACCATTTATCGCTCGTACTTGTCGCTCGTCGAACAAGTACAAGCCAATATGATCGGTGCTATTTTTGCGATTGTGAGCGTTTTATTATTTGGGCATAATCCATTTATCGTAGGATTGACAGCCATTTTAGTCATCGCGCTTTGTTTGCAGCTTCGGTTAGAGTCAACCATTTCGGTTGCACTAGTTACCGTCATCGCTATTATGGAATATACGAACGCGAATTTCATTCAATTTGCGGCAATTCGCTTTTCGACGATTATGCTTGGCGTGCTTGCTGCATTCGTCGTAAATCTTATATTTCTTCCACCAAAATACGAAAAAAAACTGTATTTCCATATCACAGAAAATACAGAGGAAATTTTAAAGTGGATTCGTCTAAACATTCGCCACGTGTCAGAACATCATGTGTTAAAAGAAGATATCGAAAAGCTAAAAGAAAAAATGATTAAACTGGATCAATTGTATTTGCTTTACAAAGAAGAACGAATGTATTTGCCAAAAAATCGTTATCAGCGGTCGCGCAAACTCGTATTATACCGGCAAATGATTTCCGCCACGAATCGGGCGCTGGACACGTTAAAAGTCTTGCATCGCCTTGAAAACGAACTTTTTCATATGCCGGATGAATTTCAGCAAACCGTACGAGCACAGCTCGATTGCTTGCTTTCTTATCACGAGCAAATTTTGCTAAAATTTATCGGCAAAGTGAAGCTACAGCAACAATCCGACATTGCAAGCGAAGCGTGTCACGAGAAAAAACGGCTAGTTGAGGCATTTTACGAATACAATCAATACGGCAATGAACACCATCTCTTTTTGCTCATCGGAACAATCATTGCCTACGGAGAAACGCTCGAACATTTAGATAAACTTATTGATAGCTTCCAACAATACCATAAAGATGAGGAAGCACTCGAGCTAACGAACCAAGAAACATAGAGACGAGGCAACAATAAACTAGCGGCTATCCTCAGATAAGGATAGCCGCTAGTTTTAGCTTTTCATGCGCGGGTCGAGAGCATCGCGCAAACCGTCGCCCATTAAGTTAAAGCCAAGCACGGTTAACATAATCGCTAACCCTGGGAAAATCATCGTCCACGGTGCTTGTGTTAAAAACTCTTTGGAGCTTGCTAGCATCGTCCCCCACTCCGGATTTGGAGGCTGGGCACCTAAACCAAGGAAGCCGAGCGCAGCTGCTTCGATAATCGCCGTAGCGATCGCAAGCGTCCCTTGCACAATAATCGGCGCCATACTATTTGGGAGAATATGATGGAACAAAATGCGCACATCGCTCATGCCAATCGCTTTTGCTGCCATAATATATTCTTCTTGCTTAATACTTAAGACACGTGAGCGAATAAGGCGGCCGAAATTTGGAATGTTAATGACCGCAATGGCAATTAACGCGTTTTGTAATGATGGCCCAAGTACTGCGACAATACCGATGGCCAATAGAATGCTCGGAAACGCCAGCATAATGTCAAACACGCGAGAAATGATACCGTCCACCCAGCGTCCATAGTACCCAGCGACAATACCAAGCAACGAGCCGATAACGACCGAACCTAATACAGAAAAAAAGCCAACCCATAGTGAAATGCGTGCGCCATAAATGACGCGTGATAAAATGTCGCGACCAAAATCATCTGTACCAAATAAATGGTCTTTAGACGGAGCTTGCAAACGCAACGATAAATTTTGGTCATTAATGCCGTACGGAGCAAGCAGTGGCGCAAATACCGCCAATAAAATGAAAAAGACAACAATCCCCATGCCAATAAGCGCGATTTTATTTTTCTTAAAGCTACGCCAACCTTCTTTCCATAAAGAAGAGGACTCTTCTTTTTCTTGCCGTACGGGCATAGGTGTTTGATTGCGAGCTAATTCAGCCACCATGATTCCCCCTTTCATTAGTTGTATTTAATGCGTGGGTCAATAGCTGCATAAAGAAGATCCACGATTAAGTTAATGAAAATAAAAATCGTCGCAACAATTAAAATGCCTGATTGAATAACTGGATAGTCACGGTAACCGATGGCATCGTAAATGTATCGCCCGATTCCCGGCCAGCTAAAAATCGTTTCTGTTAAAATGGCACCACCAAGCAACAAGCCCGTTTGCAAACCTATCACAGTTAATACAGGGATAATCGCGTTTTTCAATGAATGCTTGTACACGACCCAAAACATGCTTAACCCTTTCGCTCTTGCCGTGCGAACATAATCAGATTTCATTACTTCCAGCATGCTTGAGCGAGTAATGCGGGCAATAATCGCCATCGGAATCGTCGCCAACGCAACGCTTGGCAAAATTAAATGCTGTAATACTTGCATAAACTGATCGGTATTTCCTTGTAGTAGCGTGTCCACTAAATATAAATGCGTAATCGGTTCCACTGGATTTCTTATATCTTCCCGTCCAGATGTCGGCAACCAATCAAGATGAATGGCAAACACCCATTGCTCCATCAGTCCGAGCCAAAAAATTGGCATCGATACCCCAACAAGCGCCAATACCATTGCAGCATAGTCAAACCATGAGTTTTGAAACCATGCACTAATAATGCCAGCATTAACACCAATCACAATCGCAATCAACATTGCTGCTAATGAAAGTTCCAATGTCGCTGCCAAATACGGCCAAATTTCATTGGCTACTGCAGAACCAGTGCGAATGGATTCGCCCAAATCCCCTTGTAATAAACCACCTAAATATTTGACGTATTGCACATACCACGGCTGATCAAGTCCGAGCTTATGCGTCAATGCAGCAACCGCCTCTTTCGTTGCTTTTTGGCCTAAAATAACTTGTGCAGGATTTCCGGGAATCGCGCGAATCATAAAAAACACGACAAGCGACATTCCTAGCAAAACAGGAATTACCATTAATACCCGTCGCAATGTATAGGAAAACATATGCTCACTCCTTTTAGAAAGTGAAAAGGGAGAGGATGCACTCCCCCTCCCTCAACCCAAAAAATTATTGAATCTCGACTTTCGTAAATTTATCCGAACCAGTTGGATGCGGGTTAAAGCCTTTAATATTCGCTTTCCCAGCTAACAACGGCGTGGAGTGCACAAGCGGGATCCATGGTGCATCTTCTTTAATGATTTCTTGTGCTTTTTTGTAAAGTTCGTTACGTTTATTTTCATCGCTAACTGTTTGAGCTTCCACTAAAATTTTGTGAAGTTCATCATTTGAATAGTACGTATAGTTGTTGCTGCCGATGCTGTCTTTATCAAGCAATGCATACAAGAAGTTATCTGCATCGCCGTTATCCCCTGTCCAACCGAGCAAGAATGCATCCGCTTCTCCTTTGGACGCTTTTTCAAGGTATGTCGCCCATTCGTATGTGACAATTTTGGCTCTTCACCACAAGTTGTACTTGATCATTTAAGATAGGTGTGCATAGAGAAAATAGAGGGTACAAAAAATGCGAATTTTCCTGTATGGTAAAGGTGACCAAACCAAACCATTGGAGGAAAATTCGCATGTACTCTCAGTTTATCAAAGAACTCATCGATTTACCAGATGTTTTGATTCAAAAGGTACGAAAAGAAGAAGAACGTTGGATTTTCGAACTTTCTCTGCCCGAACAATGCCCGTTATGTCCTGTCTGCTTGAAGCGCACGATCAAAATGACATGCAAAAAGAAGCAATGGATGCATGGCTATGCTCAGCGAATCGGAATTTTTTGGATTGAACTTCCTGTAGAGCGCAGACGTTGTGGTACGTGTGGCATGACATTCAGCACGTCTTATCCAGCCATCGCTCCTCGAAGTGTGGCGACGGATGCTTTTCAGCAATGGGTCGCGCAATCTTGCATCGGAACATCCATTCAGGCAGTGGCTCGTATGCTCAAGCTTCCTTACACGACCGTTGAACGTTGGTTTTATACTCATGCCCCTTCCTTCCTATCGAATGAAATCCAACCAAAGGCGGTTTGTGTCGATGAGTTTGCTTTTCGAAAAGGGCATGACTACGGAGTGGCGATCATGGATGCCGAAACGGGAGAAGTGTATGCCATTGAAGCAGGAAAGAACGAGGAAGCCATTGGACGTGCGTTGGCTCATGTGTCTGGTTCTGTTCAGTATGTCGTGAGCGATTTGGCTCCAGCGATGAAAAAAGCGATTCAAGGGATTTGCCCAGAGGCGACACATGTGGTCGATTATTTCCATGTCATTCAGCTGTTTACAGATGCTTTAGAGCGTTGTCGCAAATATTTAGACAAAGGAGGCAAGAAACATGGAAATGTTCGTTACGTTTGTCGTTTATTGAGCCAATGTCCAGAGAAGCTTATAGAGGAAGAACGTCAAATTGTACGAGAATGGTGTAATGAAAGCGATTACTTAAAGTCTGTCTACCAATCGCTCCAACATTTTCGCTATGTGTCCAAAAGCAAAGACGTGCAACAGGCGAAACGACGTTTGGAGGCTTGGATTCATCGGTATTCGTTTTGTCCTTGTTCGGTTGTGCGTGCCATCGCAAAATCACTCGTCAAACGAACAGACGAAATCATATCGTGCATTTTATCGCCTTATTCGAATGGGAAAATGGAGGGAACGAATAACAAGATCAAGCTGATTAAACGTCGAGGATACGGATACAGAAATATCCAACGTTTTGCATTGCGGGTTCGGTTAGAAACAGCTAACATACTTTAATGGCAGGGGCAAGTACATCTTTTGGTGATGAACCACAATTTTTGCTTTCACACCAATTTTTGCAAAGTTCGCTTGCAACGCTTCCGCTACTTTCTTTCCATCTGGCATGTACGGACGTGGAACAGGCATCGCCCATAGTTCCATTTCAAAGCCGTTTGGATAGCCAGCTTGGGCAAGCAATTGTTTCGCCTTTTCTAAATCGAATGGATAATCTTGAATGGCATCATTATAGCCAGGAATGCTTGGTGGCATTGGGTTTTTCGCTGGTTCTGCTTGCCCAGCATAAAACGCGTCAATAATCGCTTTTTTATCCACTGCGTAGTTTAATGCTTGACGAACAAGCTTGTTTTTCAATGGCCCTCTTGTCGTCGTTAATCCAACGTATCCAACGTTCATGGATGGACGTTTGAAAATTTGGAAATCTTTATTGCCTTCTATTTGTTTCAAATCGTTTGGATTTAAGTCTTCCATGATATCAATTTCGCCTTTTAATAATGCATTTAAGCGAGCCGAGTTGTCAGGAATTGAAACAAAAATTAATTGATTTAGCTTCGGATAGCCTTCCATCCAGTAATTTTTATTTTTCTCTAAAACAATTCGTTCGTTGCGTTTCCATTCTTTAAAAACGAATGGACCTGTACCAACAGGATGTTCTGTAAATTTATCCCCATATTTTTTCACTGCTGTTGGGCTTGCAATCGCAAAAGGCGTCATCGCAAGGTTTTTCAAAAATGGTGCTTGTGGACGCTTCAATACGAATTGCACTGTATATTCATCCACTGCTTTTACTTCTTTAATGACATGACCTTCGTCATTTTTATAACCGCCAAACATCGAACCGTAGTACGGGAATGTATCCGCATTACCGTTCGCCCAGCGTTCAAAGTTGAACACGACTGCTTCAGCGTTGAAATCTGTTCCGTCATGGAACTTCACGCCTTTGCGAAGCGTGAACGTATACGTGAGTCCATCTGGAGAAACTTCCCATTTTTCTGCTAATGCCGGTTGAATCGAAGTATCTCCATCATTGTAATCTAGCAATGTGTCAAAAATATTTTTTGTGACTTTCAAAGATTCGCCGTCTGTTACTGTCGCTGGGTCAAGTCCTACCGAATCCCCACCACGACCATAAACAAGCGTGCTTTGGGTAGTGCTTTTTGAGTTATCTTTTTCTCCGCCAGCTGTTTTTTCAGATTTTCCACAGCCAGCAAGTGCTAACGACAATGCAAGCATAAATGCAAGCACTGCCATAAGTGATTTTTTCTTCACTTTTTGTCTCCCCCTTTTTATTTTATTGTTTCGCTGCTTGCTATTTTAGTAAAGATGACAAGCAACGTAATGACCTTGCTCGACTTCTTTCAATTCTGGCCGCGCCGTTTTACAAATATCCATACAGGCGCTGCAACGTGTATGGAACGCACATCCTTTTGGCGGATTTGCCGGGCTTGGCAAGTCGCCTGTTAACAGCTGCCGCTCTTGACGGTATTCCGGGTCTGGAATTGGAACGGCCGATAGTAGCGCTTTTGTATATGGATGTTTCGGAGATTCATAGAGCGTATCGCTATCTGCTAATTCAACCATCCGCCCTAAATACATCACGCCAACACGGTCGCTAATATGGCGGACAACCCCTAAGTCGTGTGCGATAAAAATGTACGTTAGGCCAAATTCTTTTTGCAAATCTTCTAACAAATTTAACACTTGTGCTTGAATCGACACGTCAAGCGCCGAAACAGGCTCATCGGCGATGATCAGCTTCGGTTTCGTCATTAGCGCTCGCGCGATGCCAATTCGCTGGCGCTGCCCGCCGCTAAATTGGTGTGGATACCGCTTGGCATGGTAGCTGCCGAGCCCGACGACTTCAAGCATTTCTTGCACACGCTTTTTCCGCTCTTCTTTCGATCCTATTCCATGTACAATGAGCGGTTCTTCCAATATTTTCTCTACCGTATGACGCGGATTCAGTGACGCAAACGGATCTTGAAAAACCATTTGCATATCACGGCGAATCTTTCGCATCTCTTGCTTCGGCAACCTCGTAACCTCTTGTCCTTCAAAGATAATTGAACCGTCTGTCGGCTCAATTAAGCGAAGGAGCATCCGCCCAGTCGTTGATTTTCCACAGCCTGATTCGCCGACAATGCCAAGCGTTTCTCCTTTATGTACGGTAAATGTAAGATCATCAACGGCCTTCACTTCCCCGACCGTTTTGCCAAAAATACCGCCAGTAATAGGGAAGTATTTTTTAAGCCCTTTCACCTGCAACAACGGCTCGGTCACTATTTATTTCCCCCTCTCTTTGGTGCAAAAAACAACGGACGCGATGTCCTTTGTCATCGATGTCATATAGCTCTGGAGTTTCTTGAAAACAGTGGTCAAACGCATGCGCGCATCTTGCAGCAAAACGACAGCCTTGTTTGATCGAACCCGGTTTTGGAACATTGCCTGGTATCGAATAAAGCCGTTCCTTCTTCTCGCGAATATCTGGAACGGATTGAATGAGACCGACCGTGTATGGGTGTTTCGGATCTTTAAAAATTGTCCGAACGTCCCCTTCTTCGACAATTTTGCCGGAATACATAACAACGACACGTTGGCATACTTCTGCGACTACCCCTAGATCGTGCGTAATCATCATAATCGCTGTTTGGAAGTTTTCGTTTAAGTCTTTCATTAGCTTTAAAATTTGTGCTTGAATTGTGACATCAAGCGCTGTCGTCGGTTCATCAGCAATTAACACTGCTGGCTGGCATACCATCGCCATCGCAATCATGACGCGCTGCCGCATTCCTCCTGACAACTGATGCGGATATTCGTCGATGATTTCCTCTGCGCGCGGAAGCCCCACAAGTTTCAACATCTCCATAGCACGAAGTCTTGCTTCTTTTTTACTCAAATTTGTATGGATACGGATAGCTTCGATTAGCTGGTTACCAATTGTAAACAGTGGATTTAACGACGTCATCGGCTCTTGGAAAATCATCGAAATTTCGTTGCCGCGAATTTGTTTCATACGCTTTTCCGTCGCATGAACGAGATTTTCGCTTTTGAACAAAATATCGCCCCCAACAACTTTGCCAATGCCTTTTGGCAACAACCCCATAATCGAGAGCGAAGTTACGCTTTTTCCACAGCCCGATTCCCCAACAATTCCTAAAATTTCCCCTTCGTCTATGTAAAAATCGATATCATCGACCGCTGGAACTTCCCCGTCGTCTGTAAAAAATGACGTTTTCAACCCTTTCACTTCTAGCACACGCTGCTTATTCATGACGCCCCCCCTGCCTAAGTAAAAAAAGAATTGCAATGCAATTCTGTCATTTTCCATTTAAATTATGCCACGTATAGTAGAATAATACAATACGTAATATTAAAAAAAATTTAAATTATCGGAACAAAATGAATGCAATTCGTTTTTACAACTTAATCTTGCTGTTTTTCTTTGAAATACCTTTTTTCTCAATAATATGAGTACTTTTTCACTTTATTTCTTTATCAAATAAAAGTGAGCGAAGAAATAAAAAACCTGCTTCGTTGCACAGGTTTTTTACTTTCGATACGAAAGAAATTTTTCATACCACATGTCAATAAAATCGGGAGCGAACGGTCCTTTGCGCTGATGAATCCAACTAATGAGCTTCTCGACGTTGCTTTTTAAAATGCGGTCAATGACGTCTGGATAGTTCATTTCTTTACGATGGCGTTCGTACTCTTCTTCGTCTAAAAGAACGTACGTCATATTCGGAAACACTTTTACATCTAAATCATAGTCGATGTACTTAAGCGCTTCTTTGTCACGGACAAATGGAGAACTAAGGTTACAGTAATAATAAATACCGTCTTCGCGAAACATCCCGATAATATTAAACCAATGTTTCGCATAAAAAAAGCAAATCGCCGGCTCACGTGTTATCCACGTCCGCCCGTCTGCCTCCATTACGATTGTTCGGTCATTGGCAGCAATAATATAGTTTGGACTGCCTTTTAATACGATTGTTTCTTTCCAAATGCGATGAATCGAACCGTTATGTTTGTAGCTATGAATTTGAATGCTCTCTCCTTCGCGAGGATGTTCTAGCATCATACATTTCCCTACTTTCACTTAGGTGCTTCTTCCTTTATTATATCGATTATAAAACAAAAGAGCCATCAAATCATAATGATGGCTCTTTGCATTGATACGACCGAATGACTTCTTCTGTTTGCTGCTCAAATAGCCGTTGGATGTCAGCTAATTGCTGCTTCATTTGCTCAATTTCATCGTGGATTGCTTGCCATTTCGCTTCGTGTTGCAACGTCCGGAGCTCTGCTTCTAGTATTTTGCATCGTTCAATTTCGGACTGTAAAAATAGAAGCTGCTCCATCGTTTCTAGCTGCTCTCTTACTAATTGATCGAAACGCTCCATCCCGCTCTCCCCTTTTCATTTTTTCCTTACAAATTCGTGGAGAACAAGGGAATCCCTTTGTAGAGGGATGGGAACTTTTGTCGATTACCTAAAAGAAAAATCGGCATCCCTCGCGCTGAAGAGAGATGCCGTATTTGTTATTTGCTTTGGTTTGGCGCTTGGCGCGTCGTATTTTGCGCTTTCCGTGATTCGGATTGGGCGTTTTGTTGTTTCACTTCTTGAATGTTTGTTTCCGCCGCAAACTCTGTGCCAAATTGACCAGCTTGTGCCGATTGTGCGTTTTGTTGTCTTACTTCTTGAATGTTTGTTCCGGCAATCGTTTTGTTCGGTTGTTTTGCCATCGTCATCACCTCCACGACTTTTAATGTGTCCAAGAGGTGATTTTTTATCCATAAAAATTACATAAGCAATGAGCAACCACCATCGACGATAATCGTTTGTCCCCGAATCATCTCTGCTTGATCGGACAGCAAAAATAACACGGCGTTGACGATATCTTCCGGCCCGACCATCCGTCCAGCTGGCGTTTTCGCTACTGCGTCAGCAAGCAGTTCTTCTCGGTTTGGAAAATGTTTGAGTGCATCGGTATCAACCGCTCCGCCAGATACAGCATTGACTGAAATATTTTTCCCAGCCAACTCGACCGCTAAGTAGCGAGTTAGCGACTCAACCGCTGCTTTCGATACACCGACCGCTGTGTAGTTTTCTAAATAGCGAATCGAGCCGAGCGAGCTGATGCTAACAATTTTGCCCCCACCTACTTTTTCCATTCGTTTTGCTGCTTCTTGTGCGCAAAACAAGAGCGCTTTACTGTTAATGTCCATCGTCCAATCCCAATGCGATTCTTCCAATTCCATCGCTGGACGCAACACACCGGAAGCGGCGTTATTAATTAAGACATCCACTCGACCAAATGCTTCATCAATTTGCGCAAACATTTCTTGAATTTTTTCGACTTTGCCGACGTTTGCCTTGACAACGAGCGCTTTTCGACCAAGCGCTTCAATTTCGCTTGCTGTTTGTAGCGCTGCTTCTTTGCTTCGGGCATAATTGACAACAATATTATATCCTTCTTTTGCGAGCCGAAGCGCAATCGCTTTTCCGATTCCGCGGCTGCTTCCTGTGACAACTGCTACTTTCATCGTTTCTCTCCCCTTATGTATAATTTAATCGGCTGGTTCGTAAGCTATGCAAAAGGAGGGACAGCCGATGTATGTTGGTCGTGATATGACCGAGCTTTCGATGATGCCAAAAGCAAAATGGAAAAATAGCGAGTTAGCGTTTTTTCATCATGCACTCCAACAAATCGCACCGTATTTAAACGCCGAAGGACAAACGATCCACCGAGAAATTATGGAAGAAATGGAAGCACGCGGCGGATTCGAGAAAATGGAAGCGACGTATACGCAAGGAACTACACAGCCTTACGATTAAAGCGTTATACCAAGAGTGTTGATTACATTATTTTACTAAAAAACATAGAATCCTATGGCTGAACACAAGTTTTTCTGCCTTTTGCCTCGAACAAGAACGCCGGCGGGCAAATGTCATTTGCCCGCAAAGCGTTCATTGTTCGAGGAGGGCATGCTAATACTCTCAGTCCGCAAAGTGCCGACAACGGCAAAAAAGCTAGGAATAGAGAGATGTGGACTGGTTTTTATTAGTTAATCAACACGCCTAGTGTTATACGATTTATTCTAATCATTCCCCATGCAGCGAACGATTTTGTTCATATCTCCCTTTTTTGATATTGTTCCCAAATCCGTTGGTGAGAAACAGGAAATGCATATTGTCCAAGTTCTTCCTCGCTAACAAGCTTTAGCCGGTCAGTTTCTACTACATCGCCCACAATCTTACCATAGTAAGCGACAATGTTCCAGACTAAATGGGAAAAAACGTGCTGCAAGGCGGCAAACGGAAATCGCAGCGTGACGCTTACCCCATACATATCTAGAAAAAACGATTCTAATTGGTGCTTTCGGTTTTCTGAGGCGACTCTACAATTTGGAAACTCCCATAAATTTGCCAAAAGCCCATCGCTGTCACGTTTATGAATAAGCACACGTCCCTTTTCATCAACGACTACCGCAGCGACGATGTCCATTTCTTTTCCTTTCGTTTTTTTCGTTTTGACCGGTAACTGCTCCTGCACCCCTTCACGAAACGAGCGGCAATGGCTGCGAACAGGGCAAAGCAGACAAGCCGGTTTTCTTGGCACACAAATTAACGCACCCAGCTCCATTAACGCCTGATTAAAGTACGAAGGGTGGTCGTGGTCGATAATCGCTCGGACGATGGCTTCAAACAGCGTTCTCGTTTTCGACTTTGCAATATCTTCCCATATGAGAAAAATTCGTGACAGCACACGCATGACGTTGCCGTCGACCGCCGGTTCCGGAATTCCGTAGGCAATGCTTAACACCGCTCCGGTCGTATACGGACCGACACCTTTTAATTTTGAAAACTCCTCAGCCCGATCTGGAACTTTTCCGCCGTACCGCTCCTTCACTTCTTTTACTGCCGCATGCAAGTTGCGAACACGCGAATAATAGCCAAGCCCTTCCCATGCTTTCAACACTTTCTCTTCATCGGCATCCGCAAGCGCTTCTAATGTTGGAAATTGCTCCATAAACTGTTGAAAGTAAGGGATCACTGTATCGACTTTTGTTTGTTGCAACATCACTTCGGAAACCCAAATTTTATACGGGTCCGTTTCTTTTCGCCACGGCAACTCGCGCTGTTCTCTTTCAAACCATTGAATTAACTCGCGTTGAAATGTTTCTGTCGCAAATCCTTCAAGAAATAAGGCAATTTTTTCGTTCACGATGACTCCTCCAAGATGGTAAACTAATGATAGTATCTCGCGATTTTAAAAAAATTGCAATTGTCTAGTCGTCATTGGAAAATATGGATATACTATGAAGCAGAAACTTAAAGGAGGATTTTTCGTTGGATACAGGAACACATATCGTCATGGGTGTAGCGTTAGGGAGTATGGCGACGCTCGATCCTGTCGTTAGTCACGATCCTGTTTTAGCCCATGCTGTACTCATCGGTGCATTAGCTGGCTCCCAAATACCGGATATTGATACCGTATTAAAATTAAAAAATAATGCCAAATACATTCGCAATCATCGTGGGATTACTCATTCGATTCCAGCGTTGTTCCTTTGGCCGCTGCTTTTAACAGGAGTGCTCATCTATTTTTATCCAGACGTGAACGTTTTCCATCTTTGGTTATGGATTTCGGTTGCGGTTTGGTTGCACGTATTTGTCGACTTGTTTAACGCGTACGGAACACAAGCGCTGCGCCCGTTTACAAAAAAATGGGTTGCTTTTGGTGTCATTAATACGTTTGACCCGATTATTTTTGGGCTTCATCTTGCGGGCATCGGTTTACTGTTTCTCGGGGCACATCCCGGCTATACGTTTTTAGCCATTTATGCGATTCTTGTTGGATATTATGTCGTTCGGTTTCGGCAACAAGTAGCGATTAAGCAAGCAGTTCAGCAGCAAATTCCCAATGTAGAACAAATTATCACCGTGCCCACCTTTCGCTTTCGTGAATGGCATTTAGCGATTACGGCAAAAGACTACTTTTACGTAGCACGGGCGAAAAATGGTGCTATTCATCTGTTAGACACGTTCGAGCGATGTCCGGTTCCTGCCCATCCAGCAATTGAAGTGGCGAAGCGAGATGAAAACTTAGCGGCGTTTTTATCGTTTTCGCCAGTCTACCGTTGGGAAGTAAACGAGTATAACGATCATTACGAAGTGCGTTTTACCGATCTACGCTACCGCAGTAAAGGATATTATCCGTTTGTAGCGGTCGTTCAACTCGACCGTGATTTAAAAATCATCAGTTCCTATACTGGCTGGATTTTTAGCGAAGGAAAGTTGCGTAAAAAACTTGAACTTATTCCAAGCTAACCCGATCATTTTGCTCGGGTTAGTGTTTCAAATAGTCCTCTTGGTTCAACAAATGTTTATATTTTGGGTTTGTCGTCCGAAACTCATGTAGTTGCGCCCCATATTGGTCAATCCATTGGCGTACGACTTTTTCTGTCAGTTCTTTTCCTTTATACGAATATCCTGCCCGTGCGTATGTCGTTTCAAAATCTTCCCAAAGTAATTCCACCCATGTGCGCGCCTGTGCGTACGCAAGCGAATCATTTTTTTCGAGCAAATAATTGGTTAATCGTTCAAAGTAATCGTTCATTGTTTATGCCTCCTCTTATGCCAACATTTGAACTACATAACCGCTCGGCCATTCGCCATACTAAAAATGTGTTGAATCAACACAAGCGAATGCCGAGGAGGGATGAGTCATGCGGAATAAAGCAAAAAGTTTCCCTAACCAAAATAATAACAAATTGGAAGGCGAGCCGCGCGCGAAAGCAGAATATGCTTCTAAACGCGCCGATGGGACGATTAATACCCATCCGCAAGAACGCATGAGCGCCTCCAATCAACGCGATGAGTAACCGCTTTTTCAATAGTGAGGAGGTACTCGAATGGGTCGACATAAACGGAAAGATTTTTATGACAATTTATATTCCAATCCGTTCCAACAACCGTGGGCAAACCCGAAACATGCACATTCACAAGTAAATGGCGAAACCCAGCAAACGCTTGATTTAATTATTTTAGAACGGCAAACGCGAAAACAGTCGTAATGAAAAAAAGGTGTCTCAAAAGGAGCGGGACACCTTTTTTTGTGCACTTCGAGAAGGCTTTATGGTTTGAGAAGCAATGAAATCGGCAATGCTTCTTCCTCTCCGTCGCCGTTTAGCCGATATCCCCAAGCAAACACTCCGTTTAAATAACGGATTTTGAATAGCGAGCCTGGATCGCCGTTAATTTCATAGATATCCCCTGGACGAAAATCTTCTGGGTTTAACAAATACGCTTTCGCCATCGCAATTTTTCGTTCATAAACCGCAAGCTCATTTACCATCCCCATTTGCTCCGCTTTGCGTGCTTTTTCGGTTAAATGGGCAATTTCTTGTTTCAACTCATATTCCGTCATTTCGCTATACCGTTTTTGTTGCATCTTTTCCCTTCCTTCCGTTTGTTATATCATAATCATGATGAAATCATGAAATGGAGATGTGCACAATGGAAGCAATCGTCATTACCGGAGCTGGGACAGGACTTGGTAAAGAGTTAGCACGGTTATACGCCGAAAAAGGATATGCAGTCATTTTGCTTGGACGGCGAGAATCTCCGCTATTAAGCGTCCAGCAAGAAATTGAAGCAAATGGCGGAACCGCGTTCGTTTATCCACTTGATATTCGCCGCTATGACGAAGTAAGCGAAACAGCGAAAACGATTTTAAAAAAACATCGTGTCACGTGCTTAGTAAATAACGCTGGCATCGGCTACTTTGGACCGCTTTCCTCGCTTTCACACGAGCAAATTGCCGATATGATTGCGACAAACATTAACGGAACGATTTATATGACAAAAGCATTCCTTCCCTATTTCCGCTTGTTGCCAAAAGCAAAAATTATCAACATTATTTCTACCGCTGGCTTGCGCGGAAAAGTAAACGAATCCGTTTATGTTGCAACGAAATTTGCGATTCGCGGGTTTAGCGAAAGCCTTGTCAAAGAGCTCGACCAAACAAATATTTCCGTCACAGCTGTGTACATGGGTGGCATGGAAACCCCGTTTTGGAAAGGAAGCGACCATATTCAAGACCGCTCGCGCCTACGGTCCCCTCGCCAAGTCGCCGAACAAATCGTTGCACAAGAGAACGGACAGCCAGAAATCATCATTGAATAGCGGATTGCCCGCTATTCTTCTTTTAACATTTGTAGCACTCGGTCAATTTGTTCCAGAGAAAATCCTTTTCGGTAAAGCGCTTGTTTCATTTTTCGTTCGTATTCCCATCCGCTGTAGTTAGTGTAGCGACGATGAATTTTGCGCGCGTGGTATTCAAGCGCTTCCCATTCTTCCTCTTCTCCTTGCCAGCCGTCCATTTCCGAAAGAACATCGTCGATGACCGCACGTGGGAAGCCTTTTCGCTGCAATAGCTGGATGAGTTGTTGCTTCCATTCCAGCGACGAACGTTTTTTCGACTGCTTTTTCGCCTTTTCCACTACTTTTTTAGCCGCTTCTCGTTGCTTTTCGGCAGAAAAAAGACGCATGCTTTCTTCGATTAACGCTTCGGCAATTCCTAAGTTTTCTAGTTCTTTGGCGATAACGATAGGTCCTTTTAACGTTGTGTTGATTTGGGTACGTACAAATGCAAGCGCAAATTCGCGGTCGTCTACATACCGGTGTTTCCTTAGTTCGTGCAATACGTCGCGAATAACAGCATCAGTATTTCCTTTTTTCTTTAAATGGTCAACGATTTCTTTCTCCGAACGCATGCGTGAGGCAAGAAATAATAATGCCGCATGATACGCTTTTTTCACCGCATCTGCATATACTATTTCCTCAAATGTAAATTCATCCAATTCCGTTCCTTTTTTCAAGCAAAATTCGACCAATACGTTTTGATCGATGGTAATGGACATTGTTTCGCCTTTTTCGTGCAACAAATGAAGAACAAACCGCTCATGATCGCGCGGGTCTACCGCAATTTTTGTCACCAGCCACATTTCCAACACCTCATGATTTATAGTACCATAAAAAAAATGGGGTGAAAGGGTGGTTTTTTTGAACATTGCCATCGCTGGTGGAACAGGGTTTATTGGAAAGGCAGTTGTTAATTATTTCAAGGAACAAGGGCATCAGCTTTATGTATTAACGAGAACCCCACGTATGTCGTCTTCTCGAAATGTTCACTATGTGCAATGGCTTACTCCCGAAAGCAAGCCAGAGGCAGAACTTCCTACACTAGATGCAGTTATCAACTTAGCAGGGGAATCGATTAATAGCGGACGATGGACGAAAGCGCGAAAAGAACGAATCATGCAAAGCCGTATTAAAGCAACGGAGGAAGTGATTTGGCTCATTCGCCACTTGCCAAAACCGCCAAACGTCCTGATTAACGCAAGCGCAATCGGTATTTATGGAACGTCGCTTACCGAGGTATTTACTGAAAAATCTTCACACATCGGAAATGACTTTTTAGCACAAACGGTATACCATTGGGAAAAAATTGCGAAACAAGCAGAAATGCTTGGTGTTCGTACCGTTTTCGTCCGTTTTGGTATCGTGCTTGGGCTTCACGGCGGGGCGTTCCCCAAAATAGTGACACCTTACAAATGGTGGGTTGGCGGAACGATTGGTTCCGGAGAGCAGTGGATGTCTTGGATTCATCTTCATGACGTCATTCGGGCAATCGAGCATGTATTACATCACGATATATCAGGGCCGGTCAATTTTACAGCACCGTTTCCAGTAACAATGAAACAGTTTGGGAAAACGATCGCTCGCATTCTTCATCGTCCGCATTGGCTTCCTGTCCCAAGTGTCATGCTTCGCCTTTTGCTTGGAGAAATGAGCATGCTTGTCTTAGAAGGACAAAAAGTGTTGCCCAATAAATTGATGGAGTCTGGTTTCGTTTTTTCATTCCCATCAATCGAAGAAGCGCTCGATGATCTTTTAACATCTTTCCGAAAGAAGTCTCCCACTTCTAAACGAAGTGAAAGTGGGAGATGAATTTCGGTGAGGCGTAGGTATGAGTTGTTTCTTTTTTGTGTTATGATATAATCAGTCTTAGAAAAATGAAAGGTTGTTGTATAAATTAAATTAGACAGTAATAACCATTCAGTATTCCTGTTGTATTATCATCTTGTTCTGGTTGTAAAATATCGCAGACAAGTGATTGATGATACCATATCTGACTATGCAAAAGATATGTTTGTGAGATTGGGGAAAAATTACAATATTTCCTTGGTCGAATGGAATCACGATATGGACCATGTGCATATTTTGTTCAAAGCACATCCGAATAGTGAACTATCAAAGTTCATCAATGCCTATAAAAGTGCAAGTTCTCGACTGATTAAAAAGCATTTTCCGCAAGTGAAAAGAAAACTGTGAAAAGAATATTTTTGATCAAGAAATTTTTTCCTGTTTACAACGGGCGGTGCCATCCTTGAAGTAATAAAAAAATATATAGAAAATCAAGGGATGAAGTGATGTGGTGTCGATATGGTAAACAAATCATATAAATTCCGTCTGTACCCAACAAAAGAACAAGAACAGCTGCTTGCCAAAACCTTCGGTTGTGTCCGTTTCGTTTATAACAAAATGCTTGAAGAACGCATACAAATTTATGAAAAGTTCAAAGACGACAAAGAAGCTTTGAAAAAACAAACATTTCCGACCCCTGCCAAGTACAAAAAGGAGTTTCCTTGGCTTAAAGAAGTGGATAGCCTTGCGTTAGCAAACGCCCAATTGAATTTGCAGAAAGCGTTTCAAAATTTCTTTTCGGGTCGTGCTGGATTTCCAAAGTTCAAAAACCGCAAGGCGAAACAGTCGTACACCACAAATGTGGTCAATGGCAATATTCAACTTTCAGATGGCTATATCAAGTTACCCAAACTGAAATGGGTCAAGTTCAAGCAACATCGGGAGATTCCTGCCCACCATATCATCAAGGCTTGTACGATCACGAAAACAAAAACAGGAAAATACTATGTTTCTATTCTCACCGAATACGAACATCAACCTGTCCCCAAAGAAATACAAACGGTTGTTGGGCTTGATTTTTCCATGAATACGCTGTATGTCGATAGCGAGGGTAAGAGAGCCAATTATCCTCGTTTCTATCGGCAAGCATTGGAAAAATTAGCGAAAGAACAACGGATATTATCACGCCGAAAGAAGGGTTCTAATCGTTGGCACAAACAGCGTTTGAAAGTAGCGAAGCTACATGAGAAAATAGCGAACCAACGAAAAGACTTTCTACACAAAAAATCATACGAATTAGCGAAACTTTATGATTGCGTGGTCATCGAAGACCTCAACATGAAAGGGATGTCGCAAGTTCTGAATTTCGGCAAGAGCGTTCATGACAACGGCTGGGGGATGTTCACGACATTTCTCCAATACAAGTTAGAGGAGCAAGGGAAAAAGCTTATCAAAATAGATAAGTGGTTTCCGTCATCTAAAACTTGTTCATGTTGCGGTCAAGTAAAGGAATCTTTATCGCTTTCTGAGCGTACATTCCGCTGTGAATGTGGATTCGAGAGCGACAGGGACGTCAATGCGGCAATCAATATCAAACATGAGGGCATGAAACGATTAGCGATAGCCTAACTTGTCCTCGAACCGTGGGACACACGGGGATCGCTCAGTCAACTTCCCGTCATGAGATGGGATTACCTGAGAAGCCCCCACCTCTAAGCGAAGCGTAGGTGGTGGGAGCATGTCACCAAAACCTTAACAAAAAAGCTATTTCTTTTTTCCGTATAATGATGTATGATGAAAGAAAGCTGTGCATATCACAACTGGATATCGTCGTGAATAAAGGGAAGGCAAATGGTGCGCCACCAGCCCAAAGCTGGTTCTAGTGGGTTCGATTCCCACCCCGAAATTTTTTGATTGAAATAAATTAAAAAATTTCGAGGGTGGTTTTCCCACGTGTAAACTGCCCTCAGAACAGGAGGGAAACATGATTCTAAAAAAACGCGAACTGCAAGATTGTCAAGCGCTTTATGAATTAATGGTGCACCCTGAGGTCTTCCCTTTCGTGCGCCAAAAAGCTTATTCGTATGAAGAATTTTTGTTTGTCACCAAACAAACAATCGAAGCAGAAGAACGAGGCGAGGTCATTTCGCGGACGATTATCGATGAATGGGGCAATCCGATCGGCACAATTAATTTATATGACATTCAAGATGCCGCTGGTTTTTTAGGCACATGGCTCGGAAAGCCGTATCACGGGCAAGGCTATAACCAACGAGCGAAGCAAGCGTTTTTCAATGAACTATTTTACGAGCTATCGATTCAAACGGTATTTATGCGCATTCGCAAAGTCAATGTCCGTTCAACAAAAGCAGCAGAAAAGCTCCCGTATGTGACCCTAGCAAACGAAACGAGGAAAGCGTTGTTCGAGCAAATTAACCAAGGGGAAGACATTTATAACTTATACGAAATTTCTAAAGATAACTACACGCTTTATACACTGCGTTGCCCGCTGTTATTAGAGGAACAGCAACGAAAAGAAGCATAGCAGAAAAGGAACTGTTTCACAAACGTGACAGTTCTTTTTTATGCTTAAAAACGAAAGAGATTGGAAAAAATATGAATGCATTTTAAGAAAGTGAGGGATGGACATGGCTGAAAAACGGAAAGCGGAAAAAACGAAAAGCACGTTATCTAGTGCGCAAGAAGTTAGTTATGCCCGCGATTTTAAAATGGCGGATCAAGCTGGTGGGTACACAACGAAAAAAGCACGCCACTAACAAAATATTCCATTTATACTTTTTCCCTGTTGCGTCATCCTAAGTGTGAAGTGCAAACAATACTCGAAGGAGGAATTCACATGGGTCGCTCTCGGGGACAAAAAACGCGCGATAAAAACAAATCGTCGCTCCCACAAGTACCAAAGCAATGGAAATCAGATGGCATGGACACCGAGTATTCACGTGAATTTGCCGACCATGAAGATTTAGAAGCCGAAGCGCGAGCGGCTGCTGCAGGAATTCGGCAAAAGAACAAGTAAGAAAAGGCGGCTTTGGTTATAGGGCCGCCTTTTGCTCAGTATGCAAACTCGGAATTTCCGTCACTGATTCAACGCGCATCCATTCTGGCTTCAAACGATACTCTTTCGTCTTTTTCCACACAACTTGCTCCGCCGCTTCTTCTGGCGAATCAGCGTACACAAGACTTCTCCCTTCCAACATACTCCCATCTTCCACTAACGAATGCCAGCACACGCGGTAGGCTTTCATGGTGCTCACCTTTCAAGTTGTTGTTGATTTTATTATATAATACACTTTCTTCACTGGCATCCGTCTTTTTCATTAAAAAATACAGAAGGCATGTTTCTTTCGAAGTTCAATTGATAAACCATTGCTATGAGTTGCGAACGATCTTTCACTTCTAATTTTTGGAAAATATTTGTGATATGGTTTTTAACTGTATGTACACTCACATATAATTTCGCAGCAATTTCATTATTACTACACCCCTCGATAAGGTGTTTTAGTACGTCCATTTCTCTCGGTGTTAATATTTGTGAAAAATACTGTTGAGCTATATTAGATGCTGTTTCTTGCTGAGAAGAAAACGAGTGCTCTAAAAACGTTTTTAACCACGCCACTAATAAAGAAAGGCTTAGCTCTTGCTCTTTTGTCACCTCCCTTTTCTCTAATTGCACTGTTACTATGCCTTGAAGATGTTCATTAACAAAAAATGGACGTTCGATAATCGATTTATTTGGTTGCTGGAACAGAATGTCTTGGGAAAACTTCTCTCTGGATTCATCACGTCCTCGATAAACGAGATTTCGTTTACTACTCGTGAATATTTTTTTCTCATCGCCTTTCTGGAGAACAAGAGTACTACGTTCCCCGTCTACTAAATCGCATGATAAATCTGCTGCCATTTGCATCATTTCATCGATACGTTTTTTTTCCATTAACTTACTTAACTTTTCTAACTTGGAAAATTGCTTTTTTACAAGAGATGATTCTTGGCAACATCGTAATAATTCGATAAATTTTGTAAGTAAACGACCCTTCTCTTTTATTTCTTCAGAAAGCCGTACTTTTTCTTTACTCCCGACAAAAATACAACCTGAAACCGATTCTCCATCCTTAATAGGATAAAGGTACAGTGTTTTTAATTCACTATTTTTATGAAGAGAATCGGCAAACTGCCACTTTCTTTCTATATGTTCTAAATATAATGGTCGCCCTTTCTGTACAATCCAACTTACGACTGGATGATCGATAGAGTAAACGGCTCCTAGCCATTTTTTCTCTTCTTCTCGGCTTGAAACTTCTTGGATGATGAAATATTTCTCCTCTGTCCGTTCTGCATAAGCGACTATGTCAATGGAAGCATGTAAATTTCGAAATAAGTGTAAATACGATTCGATGAAATCTGTTTTCCATAAAGACCATTCAGCTACTTGATACCATTTTCTCAATTGTTCTGTACTTTTTTCTTGCTTTTGTTCTGCTTCGACTAAACGAGAGCACACATGTGCCATTTCTTTCATCATCTGCATTTTTGTTTGGATATTCAATAAGGAATATTCACTTGCTGTTTGAATAATTTCTGCAAACCGTACGTTGTTTTTAAGTTTTTCTTTTCCTCCAAATAGCAAAAATGGTCCTCCCCAGATTAAATAACGAACTTGTTCTTCCACAATAATCGGCGCGATAATTGCTTTCACTCCATCAAAAACAGCGTCTATCATCATAGGCGATGTTAGCTGTAAATAATCATCCCAATTTTTTGAAAGCATCATTTGTATTTCTTCTTGCACTGAACATATCATCTCTTTACTAAAGTCATTTATATGAGAAATCGATGTTATCGATGTTTTTGAAGAATCGATTATCACAATTGGTAAACCGATAAGAGAAGCATAGGCATTTTGAATACTTTGCAGCAATTCCCCCGTATCCAATTTAATCCCTCTTTTCTAAAATATAGTTTAACATTCAATACTCAATCATAAAAAAAATAGGTTCATAGACCTATTCATAAAAAATAGCGTTTGAACATTGCATGGAGTCTATTTTACAATGCTGTTTTCACGCTTAACTTGCTTGGTTTTCCTAAATAATATCCTTGACCATAGGAAACACCTAACCATTTCGCACACTGAAAATCTTCTTCTGTTTCAATTCCTTCCAATACGATTTTTGTATCCTTTCCAAAAAGCTGGACAACTGATGACAAATATCTTTGTTTTTTTGTATCTTTGGATAAATTTTTCGCAAATGATCGATCCACTTTTATGACACTCGGTCCTATTTCGATGAATAGTTGTAGCGAACAGTCCCGTTTTCCTAAATCATCAACCGCAATAAGAAACCCCTGTTCTTTTAGCAAATATATGTTACTCAATACCTTATCTAGATTCTCCACTTTCTCCGATTCGTTAATTTCTAAAATCACTTGTTGATGAAGCAAAGAAACATTTTTGACTAACTGATTCATCACTTGCGGAAAAAAAGGCATTGCGATCGTAGATGGGTACACATTTAAAAATAAACATACATTATATGAAACAGATTTATTATATATAGAAAATTGTTTCAGCGAATTTACTATGGAAGCAATATCAAGATTATAAATACTGCCATGCTCATTAACATACAAAAAAAATTCCTCAGGATTAGAAACAAATGGACAGCGGAATAAGCTCTCGTATCCAATAATATCCCAATCAATCAAACGATAGATTGGTTGGAACACATTCTCGAACAACTGATTCACTATAATATCTCTGATAGTCATGTTACTTTCCATAGCTGCGACCTCTATTTAAGCTAAATTTCCCTCATACTAAAAACCTATGTTTTTTATAAAAATTTGAAATGAAGGACTTTTTAAGGAAATGGTAAAATATATTTAACGCTTTTTTAAAAACCACCCTTGAAGAAGTTTTTCTCGCCACCAAACATGAAAATAACCGTTCAAGGAATGATTGTTTTCACAGAAAAACATATTACTAATCCATTTGTTTGGTAAAGACTAAATTTTAAAAAATATCAGAACAAAATCAATAAAATCAGCTACTTTTACACTAAAGCACCTATTCTATATGCAGGCAAACATAAGCGAGATAGTAGATGTGCAAGCACTGATTCCGATCTTTATTATTCAGTTTATATCATGAACAACCGACAGGAAATGGTCTTATGAGAACATATCCAATAGCTGTTGCCTTACTCATAATAAAACGTTAACTCGGTTTTATATGGAAAAACCACTCCTTTTATTATAATAAATCGATATATAAAATTAAAAAACGCTTTTCATACACAATAGATAAACGGTTGTCGAAAACGACAATATAGCATATTTTTTCCTCTTAACTCACATTATAGTTCCTTATTAGGAATTTTTCAACAAAAAAATAACCAAAAAAGGATATTTTATTACCTTTTTCTGAAAGGATTGAATTTTCGTGAACGATGTGAAGCAAGTATTAAGCAAACAAATAAAAAAGCGGCTAAAAGAATTGAATATGAAGCAAAAAGACTTAATCGAAAAAACTGGACAACCAAAAAGTACGATTAGCAAAGTGATTAACGGGGTTGTCACACCAAGAATAGATGTCATCATTCCCATAAGCAAAGTATTGAACGTGTCTATCGATTGGCTTGTACATGAACAGGAGGAAACATTGGATGGTATTGATCAAGAAATTATCACTCTATTAAAAAAGTTGGATGAAAAACAAAAAATCCATGTTTATCGCATTATCAAAGATATTATCTCCTTGGTTGAACACAACCAAACTACTTCCATAAACAATAAATAAAACAACTACATATTATATTCACACGCATTTACATAGTTACTACTTCAAGATGAGGAAGAGTGACCATTCTTTGGCTCACCTTCCCCACATTTACTCTCCTTGAAGCTATCTTTCTAATTGGTTATGATAAAATTATCTTTTCACACATGGAGGATGCCTAATGGAGGGAAAAAGAAAAGAAAAAATGAAAACGTGGCTAATCGCTATCTTGCTTGTCTCACTTATCAGTTCCTTTTTGCTCTTTTTCGTAGGCTATTACAAAGTTGGGTTTGCGGTTGGCAGTGTGTTTATGGTTCTATCGTTGTCGGTCGGACAGTGGTATTCCATGAAAAAAGTGGACGATTTGCATCGGTACGGTGGAGAGCGATATCGCAAATAGAGGGTGTCCCTAAAATAACGGGACACCCTTACATATTATACGTACGAAGAAACAACCCCGTAAAACTATAATTCAACAACCTCTTGAGATAGTCTTTGTTCACTGTTAAATTTTACCTAAATAAAGGCTGCCATAAAAATTTTCTATCCTCTTTTTATTCAATAAAGTGTTGAAACACATCTCACGTCCCACAAAACGTCCGATATGGTCGATCAGACGGTGCAGGGGGCTTGGCATATTCTTCCTGTTCTTTCGTGTACGCATAAGGGTGAGAAAGGGCATGAAGCAATCGCTCCATCACGCTGCAATCCCCCCGTTCGACAGCTGCTTCTAACGCTTCTTCTACGCGATGGTTGCGCGGGATAATCGCAGGATTATTTAGGCGCATCAACTGTTGCACTTCATCTTTTGTCATGTCCTGTCTATTTACTCTTGCTTGCCAACGTGTATGCCAGTCTCGAAATTCCTCCGTGCAAAACGCCCCTTCCCATTCCTCTAACGTTAAGGCCCGAAACGTATTCGTATAATCCGCGCGATGCGTATACATCAGATGAAGAAGCTCACCGATCAGCTTTTTATCTTCCTCTTCTTCCGTACAAAGCCCAAGTTTTGCCCGCATTCCTTGTAACCAATACGTTTCATATAACTTTGGAAACCGCTCAATCACCTCTTGCGCAAGCTCGATCGCTTTTTCTTCTTCATCATGTAAAAGCGGCAAAAGACTTTCTGCCAAGCGGGCGATGTTCCAGCCCGCAATATACGGCTGATTGCCATACGCATACCGCCCTTGCGTGTCAATGGAACTAAACACTGTTGCTGGATCATACACATCCATGAATGCACACGGTCCGTAATCAATCGTTTCTCCGCTAATCGTCATATTGTCGGTATTCATCACGCCATGAACGAATCCAACTAATTGCCATTTTGCCACAAGTGCTGCCTGCCGCTTCATCACTTCCTCAAGCAAGAAAAGATAGCGGTTCGAAACATTTTCAAAGCCGGGAAAATGCCGTTGTAACGCATAATCAGATAACGCTTTCAATTCTTCCAACGTCCCCCAATGCGCCGCATATTGAAACGTCCCGACACGCAAATGGCTCGCAGCGATGCGCGTCAATACCGCGCCCCGCAATTCCGTCTCCCGAATGATGACTTCTCCTGTTGTCACAACCGCTAAACTGCGCGTTGTCGGAATACGAAGCGCGTGCATCGCCTCGCTAATGATGTACTCACGAAGCATCGGACCAAGCGCCGCACGACCATCCCCACCGCGCGAATATGGCGTCCGACCTGCCCCTTTCAGCTGAATATCGACCCGCTCTCCGTTTGGCGTCACATGCTCGCCAAGCAAAATCGCGCGCCCATCGCCAAGCATATTAAAATGGCCAAACTGATGCCCAGCATACGCCTGCGCTAACGGTTCCGCCCCTTCCGGAATGCGATTCCCCGCAAACACCGCCACTCCTTCTTCGCTCGCTAACGCCTCTGCATTTAGCCCCAGCTCCTCCGCAAGCGAACGATTGAGCACCACAAGCTGCGGTGCGCTGACAGGCGTTGGGTGAATCCTCGTAAAAAACCGCTCCGGCAACCGAGCGTAACTGTTATCAAAGTTCCAGCCAATGTTCAATTGTTTCAGCTCCCTCTGTTTTTCGAACTTTTCTGTTATTTTCCATGATGAAGTAGCTTTAGTAATTACTATCGTACATGTTATAATGGTTATACATAAAAGTGTAAAGGGTTTGGGATTTTAAGTATGTATTATGATCCTTGTTCACCATTATACCACGGAACAATTAGTTTATATGCAGATATCATTGTTAAACATGGAATTCAAATATACCGTAGAGGTAAGGGGGGAACAGACTTCGGTTCTGGTTTTTATGTAACCACTCAATTTAATCAAGCTCGAGAATGGGCAATGCGCAGAAAGGAAAGACCTATTCCTATTCCGCATGCTCTTGAAAAAGAAGGAATTACTATTAGGGATTTCCTTGGAATGAAAAAAGATTTTCAACCTGTTGTACTTAAAATAAAGATTAAAAATGCAAATAACTGGTTAAATTTAAAACACCGTATTTTCGATCAAGAGAATGAACAATGGCAACATTTTGTATGGAGAATGAGACAAGTAAATCACTCTTTTTCTTCATGCGACTATGATTGGATTTATGGGCTAGTGGCGGACGGTGGGTTACAATCAGCAGATTATAAAAGTATACGTGCTTATAAGGATAAAGATCAGCTAGCCGTGCTCACAAATACGGCTATACAGCTCTTAAACATTTCGGAGGTGATTACATGTCTATGATCATTCAAAAAGACATCGAAATAATGGTTCAACACATTATACGTGAACTGATAAAAGAATTTGGAAAAAGCGAAACAGAAGCAAAAGAGCTTATTCAAAAGTCAGATGTTGTTCGGTCGTTAGCGAAAGACCCAATGGGCTTTCACGAGTCGCCTTATCATTGGGCTTTAAGTATATTGACTGATGCTGATGATATTGAGGCGTTAGAAAGACATTTAGGTTTTTGATAACCCCCAGAGAACAAATAGCGCGCTCTCTGGGGTTTTTGTATTACGCCCCTACAATCTCTTCTGAATTTCGGTTAATTTCATCAATAATGCTGATAATTTTACGCGCATCGTCTAAGTTGTCTTTAAACAAATCTACAATGCTTCCGACAGTTTTAAACGGTTCTTCTTGTAGTACTTTTTTGTCCATCACACCATTTTTTACAAAGTAGTCCACAATATGTTTAACAAAGCGACTTTGGTGAATGTTTAGCCGTTCGTTTGATAAAAATTCCGAAAACGCTTCGTTTGCTACTTGGGGGTCAAGTCCAACCGTTTTGCGTACAAGTTTCATAATTGGCGTATTTCCAAATTCTTTTTCATAATCTTCTTTTGTCCCGAGTTTGTTCCAAAGAATGTGTTCTAACATTCGCAAATCTTGCACCGTTAACTTTTTATTATGACGCAATTTGTAAATTGCTAGCTGGTCACGATGTTCATGAAGGTAATGCTCGACTTTTTTGCGATAATTTTTTAAGTCATTTACTTCTAACATCGAACCGTTTTCTTTCACTTCCAATACTTGATCTTTAAAATTCGTGTAGTAAATTTTTCTTGTTTCTCGTTCAAGAAATTTCACTAATTCACGCAACGCTTCGCGAACAGCTTCTAATTCAAAAAGATCTGCCTCTTTCCAAAACTCTTCCGTCTGCACCTTTTCGATGATATACTTTTGTTCTGCTACTTGTGGAATGGAACCAAGTTTCGCTAGTTCCTCCGCAGTACGAACAACGCTGCGAATCGGCTTTGTTGCATTTTTCGTTTGAAGTTTTGCTAATTCAATCGTATACATAAGTAAATCAAATCGTTTCGCAAACTCGTCGTCGTTAAGCGGAACAATCAGCGGCGCAATATATTGTTGAAGCTCATTTACATCCATCACCGTCAACGAATCCCAATTCGTGCGGTTTTTAAACTTATGCACATATTGAATGCACTGGCGTACGCGGAAGCTCTCTTCGTTTAATTTCTTCATTTGCGCAAGCACATCATCAATTAATTCGTTACGATAAGCAATGTACTCTTCGTCTTGATAACGCACATGCTGGAGCTCTTTAATCATTTCAACTTTGGCGTTAAATAAACGCTCCGTTAGACTTTCGCCTATTTCTCTGTCGATTCCTTTTGGATTTTGGCGAAAAAACTCAAAGTTCCCACAATAATCGAAAATAAGAAAATGCGTTTTATCTTGACCGATTCCTAATAAATCTTTACATAAACGAGTGCCGCGCCCAATCATTTGCCAAAACTTTGATTTGGAGCGCACCTTTTTGAAAAAGATGAGATTCACAACTTCTGGGATATCAATACCTGTGTCAAGCATATCAACCGATACGGCAATTTGCGGCAATTTGTTACGGTCGGAAAAATCATCGATTAATGTTTGGTAATAATTTACACTATAATCAATGACGCGCGCAAAGCCGCCTTTATATTCAGGATACAATCGATCAAAGCGCTCCACAATCCGTTCCGCATGGCGATGATTTTTCGCAAAAATAATCGTTTTGCCGAGTTTGTCTCCGCCTTCGACGCGAATTCCTTTTTCCATTAAATCTCTCAGCACCGTATCAATCGTATCGTCATTAAACAGCCATTCGTTTAACGCGGCACTGTCAATATCCTCGCCTACTTCATCATCAAATGTTTCTTCATATCGTTCTTTTTCTTCATCTGATAAGTCATCGTAACGAATACCCTCTTCGAGAAACTTTAGCGTTGTTTCAATCGTTCGATAATCGACTAAATAGCCATCTTGAACCGCTTGATCTAACTCATAGGCATAGGTCGGCACGCCGTTTTCCAGATCAAATATTTCGTACGTATTGCGGTCAATTTCATCTTTTGGGGTGGCGGTCAGCCCAAGCAATATCGCATCAAAATAGTCGAAAATCGCTCGGTACTTCTTATAAATACTGCGATGGGATTCATCAACGATAATTAAATCAAAATGCCCAACTGTAAAGAGCCGTTTGCCGTCTTTTCGTTTCGCTTCGTCAATCGCGTTCATCATCGTTGGATATGTCGAAAACACCATGCGGCTTTCCTCTGGATTGTCTTTGTTATCGAGCAAATTACAAAACGTTAAATTCGGAAGCAGGTGGCTGAAGTTATTTTTCGCTTGCATCACAAGCGCTTTCCGATCGGCTAAAAATAAAATGTTTTTTACCCAATTATGGCGCGTAAGCACATCGACAATCGCGATCGCTGTTCGCGTTTTTCCGCTTCCTGTCGCCATGACAAGCAATGCTTTACGCTGTTTTTTCTCAAGCGCATCGCATACAGCTAACACCGCTTCTTTTTGATAGTAGCGATTGATCATGTTTTCATTGATTTGCACGTGTTTGAAAGGCTTTTTCATCGTTCGACGGTCAATAAGTAAGCTTAGCTCTTCTTTATTGTAAAAGCCAGAAACTTTTCGCGCCGGATAGTTAAGGTCGTCCCAAATATACGTTTCAAACCCGTTTGTGTAAAAAATGATTGGACGTTGGCCGTGCATCGTTTCAATGCAGTCGGCGTATAACTTTGCTTGTTGTTTTCCTTTGTTAGGGTCAACGGTCGTACGTTTTGCTTCAATGACCGCAAGCGGCTTGCCGTTATTGCCAAACAAGACGTAATCGACGTAGCCAACCCCTTCTTGATTCGGCATACCAACGACAGGATATTCAACGACAACGTCTTTTTTAAACTCCCACCCTGCCAGTTTCAATTCGAGGTCAATATATTTTTTTCTTGTTTCGTATTCACTTAACTCATCGACTTGGAAATCGTACTCTTTCGTATTTTCTTCCCTTTTGGCGGTGAGAAGGGCGCGAAGCTTTTCGTTTTCTTTCATCATTTCTTCAAGACGTTTGTCTTTCGAGCTTAACCGCTCGTATAAATCTTTTAATTCTTCTGGTCGTTCACGCTTTTCTTCTCCCATTTGTAAGAGCGATTCATCAAAGTCTGTCGCGGTATATTCATCGGAATAACAATAGTCAATCCAAGAAACAAATTGATGAAGATGATGCAAAGAAAGAATCGCTTCTTCCCTTGTAATCATCGCATTTGTATGAACTGCGACATTTCCCAGTTTGACAATGTAACGCAACAGCGGCAACAACTCTTCATCAATAATCTCCATAAACCCATGATCGTGAATTAAGCTCGATAAGTTATCTTGATACGGCACTTTTAACACGCTATCAAAGCTATATACCCACTTCACCGCAAGCTCCAGCGCCCGGCGCGTCAAAATCGCACACGTCGCTGGACTCACAACCAAACTTTTCTCCGCCTCTACACACGCATTTGCAAAACTTTCATAATGAGGCTTGTCTATTAAAAAACTAAAGTTCGATAACAACAAATACCCCTCCCTTGACAAGCACGAATTTACTAATCGTTGAACAACTCTCCCATAAACGCCCGTTGCATGAGGGAGTGGAAGTTGTGCTCTAGCTCCTTTAAGCTATTTCTCATGATTTCTTTTTGAGCATCTATTTGTTCGACTATATACTCAAATTCATCTTGCAACTTTAAGTCTGGCAATATGGTTTTGTAATCCAAAAGTTGTTTTTGATCTATCCTTGGTATATTAGCTCCCTTACTCTGCCTTATAGCATAATTAACGAAGTATTTTGAACGCAATATACTCAATATGAATTGCTTGTTGGTTTTTTCTTTATTAATCTTCAAAGGATAGGCATCCGTACTACATAGTCCTTCAAAAGATGGGGAAGCTACCTTATTCAAGTAAGGTCGGATTTTACTATAAATAATATGATCACTATTAAAGTAGTACTTGCTTCCTTTGATATCACACTCTCTTACAGTTTTTATATTAATAATATTTCCTGTATTCTTTTCAATGTTATCTATTCCAATTAAAGGGTAATCAGCATAATTTTGGCTCTTCACCACAAGTTGTACTTGATCATTTAAGATAGGTGTGCATAGAGAAAATAGAGGGTACAAAAAATGCGAATTTTCCTGTATGGTAAAGGTGACCAAACCAAACCATTGGAGGAAAATTCGCATGTACTCTCAGTTTATCAAAGAACTCATCGATTTACCAGATGTTTTGATTCAAAAGGTACGAAAAGAAGAAGAACGTTGGATTTTCGAACTTTCTCTGCCCGAACAATGCCCGTTATGTCCTGTCTGCTTGAAGCGCACGATCAAAATGACATGCAAAAAGAAGCAATGGATGCATGGCTATGCTCAGCGAATCGGAATTTTTTGGATTGAACTTCCTGTAGAGCGCAGACGTTGTGGTACGTGTGGCATGACATTCAGCACGTCTTATCCAGCCATCGCTCCTCGAAGTGTGGCGACGGATGCTTTTCAGCAATGGGTCGCGCAATCTTGCATCGGAACATCCATTCAGGCAGTGG
Organism: Anoxybacillus amylolyticus; assembly: GCF_001634285.1. Classification (GTDB taxonomy): domain Bacteria; phylum Bacillota; class Bacilli; order Bacillales; family Anoxybacillaceae; genus Anoxybacteroides; species Anoxybacteroides amylolyticum. The sequence continues at coordinate 833,979 of NZ_CP015438.1, read as the reverse complement.
CTCGTATGCTCAAGCTTCCTTACACGACCGTTGAACGTTGGTTTTATACTCATGCCCCTTCCTTCCTATCGAATGAAATCCAACCAAAGGCGGTTTGTGTCGATGAGTTTGCTTTTCGAAAAGGGCATGACTACGGAGTGACGATCATGGATGCCGAAACGGGAGAAGTGTATGCCATTGAAGCAGGAAAGAACGAGGAAGCCATTGGACGTGCGTTGGCTCATGTGTCTGGTTCTGTTCAGTATGTCGTGAGCGATTTGGCTCCAGCGATGAAAAAAGCGATTCAAGGGATTTGCCCAGAGGCGACACATGTGGTCGATTATTTCCATGTCATTCAGCTGTTTACAGATGCTTTAGAGCGTTGTCGCAAATATTTAGACAAAGGAGGCAAGAAACATGGAAATGTTCGTTACGTTTGTCGTTTATTGAGCCAATGTCCAGAGAAGCTTATAGAGGAAGAACGTCAAATTGTACGAGAATGGTGTAATGAAAGCGATTACTTAAAGTCTGTCTACCAATCGCTCCAACATTTTCGCTATGTGTCCAAAAGCAAAGACGTGCAACAGGCGAAACGACGTTTGGAGGCTTGGATTCATCGGTATTCGTTTTGTCCTTGTTCGGTTGTGCGTGCCATCGCAAAATCACTCGTCAAACGAACAGACGAAATCATATCGTGCATTTTATCGCCTTATTCGAATGGGAAAATGGAGGGAACGAATAACAAGATCAAGCTGATTAAACGTCGAGGATACGGATACAGAAATATCCAACGTTTTGCATTGCGGGTTCGGTTAGAAACAGCTAACATACTTTAATGGCAGGGGCAAGTACATCTTTTGGTGATGAACCATAATTTTCGATATCACTAACTAAATTAGCATCGACTTGAACTAACTCAGAGAGTTGAACCTTTTTCCAACCTTTTGGGTTAGATTTTAAATCCCCAAACATCTCCAAAAACACACTTTGCGTTAACTCGTCTAACGCTTCAATTTGGGCTTTTCGTTTGTCGATTAATTCCCTAGACTTATTCAAAATCGAAACCATTCGTTTTTGTTCATTTATTGTTAATAAAGGGATTTCAATATTCTTAAGGATACTAATAGAAATGTTAGGTTGAGCACCACCAACTGCCAATGAAATTAGTCTTTCTTTAATACTCATTAGATAATAGTATAAAAATTCTGGAATAATTTTATTGTTAGGTTTAAATGCTGCACAAGCCTGATTAGTAGCCGCATCTATTGAGAGTATTGAGCAATTTCCTATGGTAGCACCATACATCGCAATAAGTACAGTACCTTTTGGAAACAGTTTAGCTGAGGATTCGTTCAGCGCTTGTTGAGTTATATACTCATCCACATCAGATAAATACATATTCTTTAAATCCCCTGTTTTCACCCAAGGAATATCTCCATTTTCATAGTAATCCTTATTTTTCCTAGAAGGAGTACCACCAGATGTAATATTAAATAAACTACCTAGTTTTACATATCTAAAAGACATAAAATTTCACTACCCTCTAATCATTTCTTTCAACTCTTTCAATCCTTGCACAATATCTTTCTCCAACATTTCAACTCGTTCTAAGATGACGGTCGGTGGTTCGTACTCGACTTCTTCATACTCAATCTCTTTGTACTTGTTAATCGATAAGTCATAGTCGTTTTCACGAATTTCTTCCACCGGCACGAAAAACGATTGCTCTGTCCGTTTTCGTTCCTTTTCCGCTTCACGGTTATGGAAGCGCTCGATAATGTCTGGAATGTCGTTTTCTTCTACCGGATTGCGCTTGTCGTCCAATGAGTAGTCATCGGCTTTCATATCGTAAAACCAAACGTTGTCTGTCCCACCAACGCCTGTTTTCGTAAAAATCATAATCGCTGTCGAAACACCGGCGTACGGTTTAAACACGCCGCTTGGCATCGAAATAATTGCTTCAAGTTTATGGTTTTCGACGATTTCTTTACGAATTGCTTTATGTGCGGTTGAGCTTCCGAACAGCACCCCGTCTGGTACGATGCAGGCGCAACGCCCGCCCGTTTTTAAAATGCGTAAAAATAACGCCAAAAATAAAAGCTCGGTTTTCTTTGTCTTTACAACTTTTAACAAATCATTTGAAACTGCATCATAATCTAATGAACCTTTAAAAGGCGGATTGGCAAGGACAAGGGTGTATTTGTCTTTATCTTTGTTTTGTTCAGACAACGAATCGCGATACTCAATATTCGGGTTTTCAATACCATGCAGCATCATGTTCATTGCCCCGATACGCAACATTGTACGGTCCATATCAAATCCGTGGAACATATGATTATTAAAATGTTCCTTTAAGCCTTGTACGAGAAATAAGTCGTTGCGATGTTTACGCAAATATTCTCCTGCCGCTACTAAGAAACCTGCAGAACCGGCCGCCGGATCGACGATAATATCTTCCGGTGTTGGTTTCATGAGTTCGACCATCATGTTAATAATATGACGTGGCGTACGAAATTGACCGTTCGTTCCCGCTGTCGCAATTTTTGACAGCAAATATTCGTATAAATCCCCTTTCGTATCGCGGTCTTTCATTGGAATGTTATCAATGCCATCGACGATTTTGGAAAGCATTTGCGGAGTTGGAATCATAAAAATCGCATCGCTCATATATTTGGCGTATGCTGAATTTTTATTGCCATGCAAACTTTTAATAAACGGGAACACTTCGTTTGATACAATGTCGTACATTTGCGACGCTTCTAAGTTTTTAAATTTGCTCCAACGAAGATGTTGTTTATCTTCTGGAAACATTCGTTCAAAATCAATTCCTAATAAAACAGCTTCTTGTTCACGATACGTTTCTGCTTCATCAAGACCTTTAATAAACAACAAATAGGTAAACTGTTCAATGACGGTTAGCGGATTAGTAATCCCTCCCGTCCAAAACGTTTCCCATATTTTATCGACTTTATTGCGTAATTCACCTGTAAGCATCGTATACCTCCTTTTTATTTCCAAATCTAATTATAACTTGTTCATGCGATGTGTAAAACAAAAAGTGATCATTTTTCATAAAATAAATGATTACCCCATTGGATTTTTGCGCTTTTCCACAGCGCTAGGCAAAATTCCGATTTTATTTTGCATATTTTTACAATAATATACAAGGAATTTGATAGCTATTGTCGAAGAAATATGCAAAGCGAGAAAGTGGGAGGGAACCTTGTTGCACAAAATCAACCCTATTCGATTGATTGGTATTTGGAAAGAAGGATATGCCTTAGATTATCATTCAATTGCGAGCGAGTTCATCGGTATTGATGAATGGGGACACAATCGTTTTCAAACAACTAGAAGTTATTTAGGTGAGTTATTGTATCAATTTAAGTATAATCAAGATAGGGAGAAGTTAGCAGAAATAATGAGCCTGATCACACAATTTATTTCCCGTTGGGATGCCGTAAAGGAAGTAGATGTAGTCCTCCCTGTTCCTCCATCTAATCGTAACAGAACATTTCAACCTGTTTTTGAACTAAGTAAACAGATTGCAGACTATTTACGTGTACCTTCATATAATGACATATTAGAAAAAACAAATACTGCACAAGCAAAAAATCTAAATAAATTTGATAAATCAGAAATATCAGGTTCGATTGTGCGAAAAAAAAGATTTTTAAAATTGGTCAATATATTAGTTGTAGACGACTTATACTCAAGTGGGGCAACATTGCATGAAACTGTGAGAGTGTTAAAAACAGATGAGAATGTTAAAAATGTATACGTCCTTACAATAACAAAAACAAGAAGGTGAATTGAAATGAAGGTATTTGTCGCTGGTCCGCGAGCAGTCTCCATTTTGAATAAACAAGTAAAAGAAAGGTTGTTCAACATTATAAACAACAATTTCACTGTTTTGGTCGGGGATGCGAATGGAGTAGATAAACAAGTTCAAAAGTTTTTACATTCGTTGAATTATCGAAATGTTAAAGTTTATGCAACAAATGGAAAGGCAAGAAATAATATTGGGCAATGGGAAGTAGAAAAGGTGGAGGTTGAACCACACAAAAAAGGATTTGATTATTACGCAGCCAAAGATATAGAGATGGCAAAAAATGCAGACTACGGTTTTATGATTTGGAACGGACAAAGTAAAGGAACATTGAATAACATCATCAATCTTACCAAATTAAACAAAAAAGTATTAGTATACTTTATCCCTGCTAAACAATTTTATACGATTAAAGATGTGGATGATATCAAAACAATGGTAAATGTCGGAAGTGAATCGGCTGTCGCTAATCTTCATGAACTGATGCACAATTCAGAGCAATTAAAGCTGTTTTAAATTTAATGCAAGAAAGATAAAGGAGGGCTGGCATGAAATTATGGGAATATGTTGGGAAAAACGTACGAATTGTATATAAAGACGGAGATGTGCTAGAAGGGTTTGTTCGCGATTACTGCGACGGAGAGGATAGTGAGGATGGAATAGATAGCTTAATAATTACAAACAAAGAAACAAAAGGAAAAGGCTATGTTTTTGGCGTACTGGAAACAGAAATAAAATCGATTACAATTCTTAACGAAAAGCGAGGGAGAGACAAATGATTGTGGAAGAATTGGATGTCATACGGCTAAAAGACGGAACAGAAGCTACTGTTTTAGAAGTATTTCCGACTGAACCAAAATATTTTTGCCAACGCGCAGATGACTTTGATGATATGTTTTATGTCACAACCGATGAAATTGTTGAAATTACGTATAAATGTCGGAAAAATGATTAAATTTCAAGAAAAGCATGTTTTGCAATACAGGAGGTTTTTATGGGGTTATGGAAATACGTTCAAAAAAGAGTGCAAATTGTGTTTAACGATGGAACAGTGTTAGAAGGGTTTGTTCATGACTATATTGATCAAGAAGATACAGATTTCGATTATGATGAAATAATATTTACTCCAGATGGAGGAAATATGATTGCTGTTGGAGAAGATGAGATTAAACAAATTCACTCCATTTAAAAAGCACGTAACCATGTTCGGTTATGTGCTTTTTAACAATTTATACTTCTCCAAAACAATTTTTCTTAGTTCTTCCTCCCCAATGTAGCCATCGTCATCTTGCCTATGCAGTGGATTCGGTTCGTACCAACCACAAGCTTCAGAAATATCATCAAGTGCATCGACATACTGCTCATCAATGTTCCCCTCATAAACATAAAATAGGTATATGGAAGGAAATTCATAAGAAAATTGTTCCGCCGATAATTTACCGTTGAGATATTTTTCAATGCAATGCAACAACTCATTCATTTTCTTTACCCCCTCCTCACCAACTTCGCCACACTCTCGACATGCGCGGTATGTGGGAAAAGGTCAAACGGTTGAATGTATTCGACACGGTATTGTTTCGAAAGTGTGTCGATGTCGCGGGCGAGACTGGATGGGTTACAGGAAACGTACACGACCGTTTTTGATTTCACTTGTAAAATCGTTTTTAACAAGGCGTTGTCGCAACCCGTTCGCGGTGGGTCGACGACGATGACATCCGGTTTCCAGCCTTCTTTCACCCATTTTGGCAACAGCACTTCCGCTTTTCCGACCGCGTAGGTGACGTTTGTGAAGCCGTGACGCTCAGCATTTTGGCGCGCATCATCAATCGCTTCAAGGATCGTATCCATCCCGCGCACTTCTTTCGCCTCGCGCACAAGCCAAAGCCCGATCGTTCCAACGCCGCAATACGCATCGACGACGCGCTCCTGTCCGGTAAGCGCTGCCGCTTTTTTCACTTCATCGTACAGTTTGACCGTCTGGATCGGATTGAGCTGGAAAAAGGCGCGGGCGGATAGTTCAAATGACAACTCGCCAAGCACTTCTTGAATGTACGGTTCGCCTGCTAATATGATCGTTTCTTCGCCAAAAATAAGCGACGTTTTTTGCCCGTTAATGTTTTGGGCGATGGATTTTACCTCTGGCAACCGACGTTTCACTTCCGCTACAAACAGCTCTTGGCGCGGCAATTCTTTCGTCGCCGTCACAATGACAAGTTGCACATCGCCTGTATAAAATCCAACGCGGGCAACAATTGTTCGTACAACGCCTGTTTTCTTTCGCTCGTGGTAAATCGGGATGCGCAAATCTTGCAAAATCGTTTTCACGACGGTTGTGACGCGGTTTGTGGCATCATGTTGGATAAAGCAACGGTCAATGTCAATCAGTTCATGGGAGTTCATACTGTAAAGTCCGGCGATGACACGTCCTTTTTTCACTCCTGTTTGAAATTGGCTTTTGTTGCGATAATGCCACGGATCGTCCATTCCAATCGTCGGCCGAATGTCGATCGCCGCAAGCGGCAAGCGGCAATGGCGCTCTAACGCTTGAATGACAATATCGCGCTTTGCTTCTAATTGAGCTTGATAATCGAGATGCTGAAGCTGGCAGCCTCCACACTGTTCGTAAACAGGGCAGCGCGGCTTGACGCGATGTGGGGACGGCCGACGCATACGGACGATTTTCGCTTCCGCATATTTTGGGTAAATGTGAGTCGCTTCGACAACGACTTCTTCCCCCGGAAGCGCCCCTGGAACGAACACCACTTGTTTTTTAAAATAGCCGACTCCTTCCCCGTTAATGCCGAGCCGTTTAATTGTTAGTGGAAATTGTTGTCCTTGCTGTAACATTGTTCTCTCTCCTATTCAATACTTCGCCATAAATAAAATGTTGCGTAGCTTGCATACGGTTCCCACATTTGTCGAAATTCATCCATTTCTTTTACCGTCGGACGATGTTCGAGCCGAAACCATCGTTCAATCGCCCGCTGCAAGCCAACATCTCCTTTCGGAAACACATTTGGACGACCTAAACCAAACAATAAAAAGTTTTGCACTGTCCACGGACCGATGCCGCGTATAGAAAGAAGCTGTTTCGCCACTTCTTCATCAGAAAGCGACTGCATCTCTTCTAAACGCAACTTTCCTTCTACAATAAGGCGCGAAATGTCGATGATATATTCTGCCTTTTTTTGACTAAACTGCAACATTTTCAGTTCGTCGTACGATAAGCGAGCAATTTGTTCTGGGCGCGGAGAAAACCATACGCCATCGATTTCTTGCCCGAACGCTTTCACAAACCGCTCGGTCATTTTGTATGCCACTTTCATGTGAAGCTGCTGGTGAATAATGCATTTCATTAAACAAAAGTATAAATCCGGTGCTAAAACGAGCGGCGTCCCTTCATGTTCGCAAAAAATGTCCCGCAACTCCGTTTGCAAAAAATGTTCGTGAATCGCTAAAAGTGGCCGATCCCAGTGCAAGATGCGAAACAGGCGCGCCAATACCGCTTCTTTTAATTCTGGATGCTGCGCCTCAACAAGAAAAGCCGGCGCCTGTTTCGTCCCGACACTGCGCACGAAAACAGCAACCGGAGTATTGTTTATATAAAGCGGCACGACTAGCTGCTGTTTTTCGACATCCACTACAGATAACGGATCTTGCGCCAATCGCTCTAATACACGAGAAAAATCATACGGAGCTTCCACTTCGATTTGTTGTTGCCACATCTCGATTCCTACCTTTTTTCTTCCTATTATAACGAAATAAAGCCCTTTGAACCAAGCTCAAAGGGCAAATAGCAACGGGGAAAGTCCCACTTTTTCGATCATCACATCGTCTAGACGCTTAAATGTATATCCTTGTTTTCGCAAATCGTCAATCACTTTTGCGAGCGCATCGGCATTGTCTTTAGACACTGTATGCAACAATATAATGGCACCGGGATGAATTTGTTTCATGACGTTGTTGTAAGCGTATGACCATCCTTTTTGATCATGAACGTGCCAATCGACAAACGCCAGCGACCAAAAGACGTGGTAATAGCCGAGCTCACGAGCGATGGCAAGCGTCCGTTCGCTAAAAATGCCTCTTGGCGGTCGAAGGTACATCATCCCTTTTTGCCCAGTTAACTCCTCCGTTTTTTTCCGCACTGCCTCAAGTTCTGCGTGCAACCGCTCATCGCTTACCGTTGTCAAGTCTGGATGGTACCAAGAGTGGTTGCCGATAATGTGCCCTTCGTTCGCCATTCGCTTCACTAACTCAGGCGCCGTTTCTAAATAATGGCCGGTGACAAAAAAGGTGGCGGGCACATGCTTTTCTTTTAACACGTTTAAAATTTGTTCCGTATAGCCGTTTTCATAGCCGTTATCAAATGTTAAATAAATCGCCTTTTCGCGCGAGTTTCCTAAATAAAACGCGTCATATTTCGCAAGCAGCGCATCCCGCTCTTTCCCGGCAGAAGGCGGTTCGTGGTTTTTACTTTTGGAAAACCCCCAATGAATCGCTTCATTCGACAGCGCATACACAGACGACGGAGCAAACGAAACGACAATCGCTAACAATAAGAACATATAACCGTTCACCATAATCCCCCTTCTGAAAAAGCTACTACGTATAGGGTTTTCCATTTCCACCATTTTACTCCCGACAAATTTTAACAAAAAACCCCGCAAAGCTCCGTTTGCGGGGTTCAGCTATTACTTAAATACCGGCTCTTTAAATTGCGCCAATTTTTCTAGCGATGATTTCTCCACATCTTCGTGAAGGCTGTTGCCATGCGAGTCCATCGTCACAACGGCTGTAAAGTTTTCGACACGCAAATGCCACATCGCTTCTGGAATGCCAAACTCTAAAAAGTCGACGCCTTCGACCGATTTAATGCAATCGGCATAATATTGCGCAGCACCACCGATCGCGTTTAAGTACACGCCACCATGCTCTTTTAGTGCCGCAAGCGTTTTTGCGCCCATGCCGCCTTTACCAATCACCGCACGAATGCCGAATTTTTTCATAATCTCGCCTTGGTAAGGCTCCTCGCGAATGCTTGTCGTTGGCCCGGCTGCTTTGACATGCCAGTTGCCGTTTCCGTCTTTTAACATAACCGGTCCACAGTGATAAATGATTTGTCCATTTAAGTCAATCGGTGCGTCATGATCCATTAAATGTTTATGAATCGCGTCGCGACCTGTATACATCATACCATTAATGCGGACAACATCGCCGACTTTCAATTTCCGCACTTGTTCTTCCGTTAGCGGTGCTTCTAGAACGATTTCGCGCCCTTCTGCCGGAACGGACTGCGCTGATTTTTCTAGCTCTTTTGCAAAATCGATGTTTTCTCCCTCTTGGTAAAGCCATTCTTGAATTTCTCCTGTTTCTGGGTTCACTTTTACTCCTAGCCGACGGAATGCCCAGCAGTTGTAGGCAACAGAAACGAAAAAGCTCGCTGGCAGGCGGTGCATGACACCAATTTTACAGCCTAAAAGTGTCGTTTCTCCGCCAAAGCCCATCGTTCCAATGCCAAGCTTGTTAGCGTTTTCCATAATATAGTCTTCGAGCTTGCGAAGCTCTTCGTTCGGGTTCACGTCATCGACCGAACGGAACAGTTGTTCTTTCGCCAATTCATAGCCAGAGGAGCGGTCACCGCCGATGCCGACGCCAATAAAGCCTGCACTACATCCTTGCCCTTGTGCTTGAAAGACGGCGTGCAAAATGCATTTGCGAATCCCGTCCAAATCTCGACCGGCACGACCAAGTCCTTCTAACTCACACGGGAGGCTGTATTGAATATTTTTATTTTCACAGCCGCCACCTTTTAAAATTAAGCGAACATCAATATAATCTTTCTCCCATTGTTCAAACTTAATGACTGGTACCCCATCACCTAAATTGTTTTCGCTATTTTCACCAGTAAGCGAGTCTACCGAGTTTGGACGAAGTTTGCCGTCTTTCGTCGCCTGGGCGATCGCTCGATGGATCGCCTCTTTCATTTTCAGTTGGTTCACACCAACTGGGACTTTAATTTTAAACGTTGGCATTCCCGTATCTTGGCAAATCGGCGAAACATTTTCGTCTGCCATTTGAATGTTCTCGGCAATCGTCGTTAATGCCATCGCTGCTCTTGTGCCTGCGTTTTCGCGCAACTTTGCTTTCGCAATCGCCCGCCGCACATCTTTCGGCAATTTGGTGGATGTTTCAACAATAAGCTGGTACATACTTTCTTGGAATTTTTCCATGCGTAACGCCCCTTCCCCTTTGTCCATCATCTTCCCCTTTATTATACTGCTTTTTGCCAATCAATGAAAACGGATGGTGTCCAAAAAAAGAAAAAAGCTGGATGCTCCAGCTTTTCACCACGTTTTCTTAAATTGCTCGTACTTCATCTCAAGCGAATCGATGACCTCAATGAGACGGTCAATGTCTTCGACGTCAGCCGATTCCGGATCAAGAGAATCAAGCATATGCAACAGCATATTTAACCGCTCTTTTAAATATTTTAGTTGTAGATCTTTTTCATGTACTGCGTTACCCAAGTCTTTTCTCTCCCTTCCTTTCCATCGTACCCGATTGTTGAAAAAATGACAATGGACTATAATGGACATGGTTAAATTTTCGATAATGAAGGAGACGCGTATGACTGAGATGACATTAAAACCGATTACGCCATCGTTTGATCCGTGGGAAGCATATATGGATGTAAAGCAATATGGAAATATGCAGCTAACCAATATCGAATTTACGACGACGACGCTTTGTAATATGCGTTGTGAACACTGCGCCGTCGGCTATACGTTGCAGACGAAAGACCCAGAGGCGTTGCCTGTAGACCTTTTAATTCGGCGGCTTGATGAAATTCCGCAGTTGCGCTCATTAAGCATTACTGGCGGCGAGCCGATGCTTTCGCTAAAATCTGTCGAACAATATGTTGTGCCGTTATTAAAATACGCGCATGAACGCGGCGTACGCACCCAAATTAATTCCAACTTAACGCTCGATTTGGAACGATATGAAAAAATTATCCCTTACTTAGACGTCTTACACATTTCGCATAACTGGGGCACAATCGACGATTTCGTCGAAGGCGGCTTTAAGATGATGGAGAAAAAACCGAGCCGAAAACAACGGGAAGCGTATTTTTTTCGGATGCTCGAAAACGCAAAAGCACTTTCAAAAATGGGGGTGTTTGTTTCCGCAGAAACGATGATTAATAAGCGGACATTGCCGCATTTAGAAACGATTCATCGCCAAATTGTCGAAGAAATGCACTGTAAGCGACATGAAGTGCATCCGATGTATGCGAGCGATTTTGCAAGCGCGCTTGAAACGGTCAGCCTTGCCGAACTTCGAGAGGCGATTCATCATTTGCTAGACGTTCGCGATGAAAACGTTTGGATGTTGTTTGGTACGCTTCCGTTTTATCCGTGCAGCCCCAACGAAGAAGACCTTGCCTTACTCAAACGGCTATACACGAGCAAAAATGTCACCGTGCGCAACGACCCCGATGGGCGTTCACGACTAAACGTCAACATTTTCACAGGGGAAATCATTGTCACTGATTTTGGCGACGAACCATCGCTCGGCAACATCCAGCGTGATACGTTGCTAGAAGCATACGAAAAATGGATGCGTTCGCCCCTCGCCAAACAATTAAATTGCCACTGTCCATCGGTACAATGTCTAGGACCGAACGTGCTCGTCAAAAACATTTATTATCCAACCGTTGATTTTACCAAACGAAAAGCACTTCTCACGAAATAAACGTCAAGGCAGCTTTCCTTGACGTTTTATCTTGGCTGGTCGCTTACAATATACAAAAACGACAGCCGGTCTTGCACCGGAATCCATGCGCCGACGCCTTGCGTCATCACATTTTTGACGACAATTTTCTTTTTATTCCCTTTTAGTACGATGTACACTTCTCCATACGTTACTTTTCCTTTTTCATTGACCGCTGGACTAAACGCATACAAATAGCCAAGTTTTTTCACCGGCACTTGGTATGGCTGGTCTTTTTTCGTGCCGATGCCGATGACTGTGCTAAATGATAGCGGCAAATTCGTTTTTTTCATCGCCGTAAGGAGCATCATTTTTTTCACTGCTTCCTCATTCGGCACTGGCGCTGTTAACCCGCCCCGGATATGCTTTTGCATTTCTTGTTTATAGTACAGCTTTTGTGCAGTATTGCCGCCGCGGTTGTCTAAAAAATTCGTATTCACTTTTTGGTATTCCCAATTCGTCGACGTTTCTAGCGACTGATAGTTCAATGGCCACTGTCCTAAATAAATTGTCGCCCGATAGCCGAACGCAAACGGGGTGCTAGATACCGATGACTCGTTTAACAATCGAATAAGTTCAGGATTTTCAATTTTGACGTTCGCCGTTTCAATTAGTTGTTTGGCAAACGGGCTCGGCTGCAAGTATGGCAAATCTTGTGTCGGATTTGGATACGTGTTTTCTTTTGAAATATCAACAGGCGTTGCTGCGATAGCTAGCGCTGGTGAATAAGCAACTAACAAACTTATCGCACAAGAAAGCATCCATTTTCTCATTGCATCTACCCCTTTCTATTGCTCTCTTCGTTATTTTTTTCAAAAAAAGCGCATTTATCCATCAAAAATACAAAAGACTTTTTATTTTAATATTTAAAATTTTCTAATAACATGTTATACTATGTACACATGTGCTGTTTTTCCTCCTATTTTTTATAGGAAAAGGACTCTGCCGTCTGACAGAGTCCTCTTTTTTTTACAGCAAATAAAAGCCAATTCCCATAATCGTATATGCCGCAAGCAATGTCGCTCCTTCAAACCAGTTCGTGTCGCCATCGTTGGAAAGAACGATCATAAGTAGCACTGATGTCGCCATCGCCACTAACTCTGGGAGAGAGAACACTAGCGGCATGCTTGTCGGAAAGAAAAGCGAGATAAGCACTAAGACAGGGGCGACAAACATCGCGATTTGTAGCGTCGAACCGATGGCAATTTCCACTGCCACATTCATTTTGTTTTTATATGCCATAATGATAGCAGAAGCGTGTTCTGCCGCGTTGCCGACGATAGCGACGATAATAATCCCGATAAACAGCTCGCTCCAACCAAACGACTCGGCAACCGTTTCAAACGTATGTACGAGCTTTTCGGAAATATACGCAACGGCAAGCGTCGCAAGCGCTAAAATGGCAATTGCTTTGCCTTTTCCCCACTCCGGTTCTTCATGTTCTTCTACTTCGTCTGATTTATGTTGGTATACCCCACGGTGCGTCACTAATTTAAAATAAAGCGCAGCTACATATAAAATAATCATAATAACAGAGATGCCAACACTAAGCGACAACGTTTCTCCCTCTGACATATGTAAAGAAAACACTTCGGGAATGACAAACGCCACTAAAATCGCAAACGTTAACAATCCGGCGTTATGGCGAGCGTCATAGACATTAAATTCTTGCCGCTTATATTTAAGTCCGCCGACGAAAAATGACAGTCCGGCAACTAATAATAAGTTTCCTAATACTGAACCGGTTAGCGAGGCTAAGACAACTCCAACAAGTCCTGCTTTGAGCGCAAAGACGGAAATGATGAGCTCTACTGCATTGCCAAACGTGGCATTTAACAACCCGCCAATGCGCGGTCCAGCAACGATCGCCAAACTTTCCGTTGCTCTCCCCATGTAGCTTGCCAATGCAATGATCGTCACGCAATATACCGCAAACATGACGACGGAAGGCCAATGAAAAAGACCTCCAAGGATAGAAAGTGGAACACCAGCTAAAACGAGCAGCGCAAACACTTTATTCATCGTTATTCTCCGACCCCTTTTTAATTTCAAATGTTTCTGTAATACGAATGCATTCCTCGACCGACCGAACAATCGGACAATTTTTCCGCGCGACTTCTAGCGATTTTGCTACTTTTTCTTCCGTTAGCCCTTCTCCCCCGAGCACGAAATGAAGATGAATCGCTTCGACGCGATTTGCCTCTCGCTCATTGCGCGTTACATTGGCATGAATCGTCATATTTTTTACATGAAGCCGCTTTTTTTCTAATATTTTTCTTAGCACTCCACCGCTGCACGCCGCAACCGAGGAAACGAGCAACTGATACGGCCGGAAACCGTGTGCTTCATCTCCAGCTACGTGCAACTCTCCATATTCCAACGTTGTCCGAAAGCCGACTTCTTTCATCGTGAATTCCATATCGCTCACTCCTTTTTTCTTGTCTTTCTCCCGCAAACTATGTACGATGATAATCGGTGCACTTTTAACAAACGGGGGAATTTGTCATGCGACTTTTTATTTTAGTTAGTGTTGTCGCCATTTCTGGGTTATCGCAAGGGATGCTCCTTCCACTAATTTCAATTTTATTAGAGAACCATGGTGTTTCTTCTTCCATCAATGGGGTGCATGCGACGGCAATGTATATCGGCATTTTGCTCGTTTCCCCGTTTATGGAAAAACCGATGAGAAAATATGGATACAAGCCCATGATTATACTAGGTGGTTTTATTGTACTATTATCGCTCGCCCTTTTTCCACTATGGAAGTCGCTTTTCTTTTGGTTTATCTTGCGTTTTGTCATCGGAATCGGCGACCATATGCTTCATTTTGCCGTTCAAACGTGGATTACCGATTTTTCCCTCCCGCATCGCCGTGGGCGAAACGTGTCGCTCTATGGGTTATCTTTTGGCATCGGATTTGCCATCGGACCGATGATTGCATCGTTGGTTGAAAAAAATGAGGCACTGCCGTTTTTCGTTTCTTCTTTGCTTAGTGTAGTTAGCTGGGCAATGGTGTTTTTGTTACAAAACGAACGCCCAGAACCGGCACAAGATGCACCTAAAAGCGCAACTCATCGTTTTGCAGAAACGTGGAAATATGCGTGGACAGCGCTGTTGCTTCCATTTACTTACGGATTTTTAGAAGCCTCCATCCACGGCATTTTTCCAGTCTATGCGCTTCGTGAACATTTATCGGTGCAACAAGTGGCGACCTTGTTGCCCGCCTTTTCCATCGGCAGCATTTTGTTTCAACTGCCGCTCGGCATGCTAAGCGATCGTTTCGAGCGAAAACGTGTCCTCGTCGGTTCTTTATGGATTGGAGTTGCAAGTTTTATTAGTGCTCTATTTTTCCTTCACTCAATCGTTTTATTCTTTTGCTTTTTTGTTGCTGGCATGTTTGTCGGTTCCCTTTTCTCGCTCGGGATTACCTATATGGCGGATTTGCTCCCGAAACATCTATTGCCGGCGGGCAATTTACTTTCCGGCATTCTTTACAGCATCGGCAGCATGTGTGGACCGTTTTTTATCGGCTGGATGCTTCAATACGAGCAACGCGGGAGCTTTTTTCTCACCATTAGTTCTCTTCTTTTCTTCGTTTCCATCGCACTGTTTTATACCAAACGAACCGAGGTTGCTGCAAAGTGACCTCCATTTTTTTTTGCCTATTTTTTTAAAAAAGTGTTGACCGATTTTTTTATTCTGTTATATAATACAAATAACAAATAAATAACCTGTTTTAAAACAGAATAAAGGAGCGAGGAACGATGAGTAGAGCGGAACGGAAAAATATGATTGAGTTTATTGAGAAAGTCAAAGGCATTGCTAGAGAGCAGCTTATGTACATGACCGATGCAGAAATTGAGCACATTTACAACCAAACATACTACCATTACGAAGAAATTGCAGAATGAAAGGCTGTCGGGGGCGACAGCCTTTCTTTTTTAATGGTATCCGTTTTGTCCGTTCGCGCTACCGCTTGTTTTATGCGTTGGTTTATGCTTTCCTTTTTGCTTTGTTCCGCCATCTTTTTTTGTTTTTTTCGTCATCCTTACACCCCTCCTCTAACCGGCTACACCGATTAATATCTCCCCGTTTCCTCACATTTATCCTCGTTTTCGTCCTTCGCGCCGGCAGGCAAAAATCGCATTTAACTCCCCTCCAAGCACGATAATCATGCCCGATAAATAAAACCAGATGAGTAAAATGATAATTCCACCGAGACTTCCATACATCGACGTATAACTCGTAAACGTTCCGACGTAATAAGAAAATGCAAGCGATGCCGCAATCCAACCGATCGTCGCAAAAAGGGCACCGACGTACACTTCTTTACAATGTAGCTCTTTATTTGGAGCAAAGTAATACAATGCCGTAAATACGATAAATAAAATAAGAGCACTAACTGTCCAACGCAACGTATCCCAAAGCGCTAGAAAAACGGAAGAAACCCCCAGCACGGAAGATAAAAAAAGCCCGATTGCCTTGCCGAACACAGGAAGGAGTAGCGCCACGACAATGACAAGCATCATCCCAAATGTCAGTACAATCGACATCCCTCGTGCGACGAGAAACGACCGGCTTTCTTCCACGTCGTATGCGCGATTTAGTGCCCGAACAATTGCGTCAATCCCGTTAGAAGCTGACCATATCGCGCCAATAATCCCTAGTGACAGTAGCTTGCCGTTTTGATGATTCATCACATAGTGAATGTTCGTTTCAATGAGATCAATCGCTTCTTTCGGGGCATACTGCCGGACGATGGTAAGCACATCTTCGTGCGGAATCGGCAAATACGCTAGTAGCGTCAATAAAAAAATTAAAAACGGAAAGAGGGAAAGAAGGAAAAAGTACGCTAACTCCGCTGACAACCGCGATACTTCATCTTCTTGAAACCGTCGGATTAGTTCACGGATAAACGTGAGATTAACCATCACTACTCCCCCTTTCGCCTAGTTTTATAGTCCTTTTTCTTTTTTAATCGTCTCAAGCAAATGACGACATCCCTTTTGAACTAATTCATATACTTCCGCAAAATTGCCTGTATAATACGGATCTGGTACATCGGTAAGATCGCTGTCTGGAACAAAATCGAGCAGCCGACCGATAAAACCTGTTTTCGTATATCCCGCTAGCCGGCGTAAATTTCCGAGATTCTCCACATCCATCGCAATAATGTAATCAAACGTCCGCAAATCTTCTTCCGTAATTTGTCTCGCACGAATCCCTTCAAACTCGATGGCGTTTTTTTGTAAAACTTCCTGTGTGCCGCGATGTGGCGGCTTGCCGATGTGCCAATTTCCCGTTCCTGCCGAATCAATCGAAATTTTATCCGTTAATCCTTCTTTTTTTACAAGATCACGAAACACTGCCTCTGCCATCGGCGAGCGGCATATATTTCCTAAACAAACGAACAACACTTTCACCATTGCCAATTCCTCCTCTCGCTTTTCATTATAAACAAAAGATGTACCGACATGCATCCCTATGGTACAATAGGCGGTAACAAACAGCGGAAAGGAAGAACGAACGTGGACTTATCGAAAAAATCGCCAGAAAACATCGCATATATGATTGAACAGCTGAAAGAAAAGCTAAAGGTGTTAAACTTCTCTGTTTTAAAACCATCACATTTCGATGATGAACTGTACGAAGAACTAAAAGACATTTATGACCTCGTCATGAAAAAGCAGTCGTTCAGCCCGAGCGAAATGCAAGCAATTGTGGAAGAGTTAGGGAACTTACGAAAAAAATGAGAAAGATGGCGCTGCCGTCTTTCTTTTTTTCTTTTTCGTTGCGATAACATAGTAGAACGTCCTTCACCATTTAACGATTTGCACATATGATATGACGAAGTCATATTATAAGGAAGGTGGACAAACATGGAATACGCCATTACCCGCGACTATATTCAAATCGGCAACGCCCGCTCCGGTCAAAAACTGAAAGAAGTAAAATTTATTGTCAGCCACTCTACTGGCAATCCTGGCTCGACCGCTTACGCCAACCGCAACTATTTTGACAAACGACAACCATCCTCGTCGGCACATACCTTTATCGATGACAAATATATTCTTGAAATCATTCCGTTAGACGAAAAAGCGTGGCACGTGTTATACAACAAGCCTACCGACAATCAGCTGTTCGGGGTGGATGCAAACGATGCTGCCATCGGGGTGGAGCTTTGTTACGGAGGAACGATTGATTTTTCCGAAGCATATAAACGGTACGTCTGGTATCACGCCTACCTCTGCAAAACGTTCCGACTTAATCCGAAAAGGCACATTGTATCCCATCATACACTTGATCCCGAGCGAAGAAACGACCCGCTCGATGCGTTTCGCCTTTACGGAGTGACATGGGGTAGTTTTATCCAAGATGTCGTCGATGCGATGACACCTGCTAGTCAATCGAATAAAAACAATCCCGCAACACCAGTCGTACAAGGTACAACCGTTCGGTTGCCGCTCAAGCTCGGAGATAAAGGGATGTTTGTGAAAGAAATTCAACAAGACCTTATCCGCATCGGCTTTCCGCTTCCAAAATACGGAGCAGACGGCACTTTCGGCGACGAAACAGAAAATGCCGTCATGGCATTTCAAAAAAAATACAGCTTGCACGTAGACGGCATCATTGGCCAAGAAACGTTAGGAAAATTAACGGAAGTCGTCAACCAAAAACTCCGCCAAGAACCATTCCCATTACCAAACAAACTATTAAAAAGAGGGGACAAAGGGGAAGACGTGAAAATGTTACAACGTGCCTTAAAACACCTCGGCTTTGACCCGAAAGCAATTGATGGCGTATACGGCGAACAAACGGAAGACGCCGTACGGCGTTTCCAATCGATGTACGCCGCACTGCAAGACGACGGAATATACGGACCAAATACACGAAAGTTTATGCGCATGGAATTGGAACAAAAAAAATAACCCCTTTCTTAAGGGGGATTTTTTTTTAAAAAAATAATTCCTATCGAAAAACTAGGATTGACTTTTGTTCGAATTATGTTAAAATTTTAGTCAATTACAAACTTATCAAGAGCAGGGAAAGAACTATGGTAGTCAACTATCACTTAACGCCTAACAGTTTTTGAAGTGGAAAAAAACCCGTCTTCCGCCTTTCCGAAATGGGAAGTTTTTTTATTACTAATTAAGGGGGGATTATCTTGCTTACGTATCACACATGGGATGTGGAAAAACCGTCATTTCCAAGCGACAATGACACAAAGGGAGCGCTTGACGTGTTGCTCTGGGCATATGATCATTATCAAGACAACATTGTCTACGCCTGCAGCTTCGGCATTGAAGGGATTGTGCTTATTGACCTTATCGCCAAAGTAAGACCAGATGCGGAAATCGTCTTTTTAGATACCAATCTTCATTTCCAAGAAACGTATGAAACGATTGAAAAAGTGAAGAAAAAATATCCATCGCTTCGCATTGTCATAAAAAAACCATACCTCACGCTCGACGAGCAAGCCGAGCAATTCAGCGCAGAATTGTGGAAAAGCAACCCGAACCAGTGCTGTCAACTACGGAAAATTATTCCGCTCCGCGAAGTATTAACAGGGGTCACTGCCTGGATTTCTGGCCTACGGCGTGAACAATCCCCGACGCGTCAACATGTCGAGTATATTAACAAAGATGAAAAATTTCAATCGATTAAAATTTGCCCCCTTATTCATTGGACATGGAAAGATGTCTGGAACTATGTGTACAAACACGAATTGCCATATAACGTACTGCACGACCGCGGCTATCCAAGCATCGGCTGTGAACCATGTACCTCCCCTGCTCTCGACATGAGCGATTTGCGCTCAGGAAGATGGGCTGGAAGGGGAAAAACAGAATGCGGCCTGCATGAATCATAGGGAGGAGAATGAAGATGTTAACCATTGCTTTTCTCGTCTCCTTCTTTTTCGCGATGAATATCGGCGCAAGCGGTGCGGCCGCTGCTATGGGTGTCGCCTACGGAGCGGGAGCAATCAAGCGAAAACACGTCGCCCTCCTTCTTTGTGGCCTTGGCGTATTCCTCGGCAGCCTTGGTGGCGGGGAAGTTGTGAAAACGATCGGATCAGGCATTATTCCCTCCTCCATACTGACCGTCAAAATTGTCATTATCATTTTAACGGCGGCAACTATTTCACTATTTGCAGCAAACATCATGGGAATTCCGTTATCGACAAGCGAAATTACCGTCGGCTCAGTCGTTGGGGTTGGCATTGCTTACGAGGCGCTTTATGTATCGAAACTATTATTTATCGTGTCCATTTGGGTCGTTGTTCCAATTATTGCTTTTACATTGACATTGATTATCGGCAAATGGTTTTTAGCGTTAAAGCGCAAATACCCGCAAGTCGAAAAAGGGAAATGGCAACAAAGCTTTATGGCGCTATTGATTGTCGCTGGCTTTTTTGAAGCGTTTTCCGCAGGAATGAACAATGTCGCGAACGCGGTCGGACCACTTGTCGGTGCAGGGCTTATTTCCATCACAAAGGGAACGATATTTGGAGGATTGTTCGTTGCTCTGGGCGCGCTATTACTTGGCAGACGTGTACTCGAAACAAACGGAAAAAAAATTACGCGCTTTTCGCCGTTTGAAGGATGCGCCATTTCCGGAACAGGAGCAATTCTTGTTATCATTTCTTCCGTTTTCGGGCTTCCTGTGCCACTAACACAAATTACGACATCAGCCATTATCGGAATTGGCACCGCCAAAACAGGATTTTATATTTGGCAAAAACGAATCGTCATCCAACTATTAAAAGTTTGGTTCGTTTCACCAATTTTCTCGCTCGTTATCTCGTATAGTTTAGTAAAGTTATTGCTTGATAGCGACTTATACACTGTCATCGCCATCTTTAGCGTCTGCTTAGCGACAATAGGGGTCATTAGTTTAAAAAAGACGATCTCCGAAGAAAAACGGTCGCTTCACGAAAATGGCGGCGGTATTTAATCTTAATTCCTAGTTATCTTATAAGTTTTATTAAACAAGGAGGAACACAAAATGAGTGTAAGCATCCCACACGGAGGAACGTTAATCAATCGCTGGAATCCAGATTATGTAGTTGATGCCATTGAAAAAGAAATTGAATTGAGCAATGCTGAACTAAGCGACCTTGAGTTGATTGGCATCGGCGGCTATAGCCCACTTACCGGGTTTTTAACGAAAACGGATTACGATGCAGTCGTCGAAACGATGCGCCTTGCTGATGGAACGGTATGGAGCATTCCAATCACGCTTGCCGTCAGTAAAGAAAAAGCAAACGAACTAGCTGTCGGAGAAACAGTAAAGCTTGTTTACGACGGCGACGTCTATGGCGTCATTGATATTCAAGACATTTACGTACCAGATAAACAAAAAGAAGCAATTCATGTATATAAAACAGATGACAACAACCATCCCGGCGTCAAAAAACTTTTCGAAAAACCGACCGTTTATATCGGCGGACCGATTACGCTCGTGAAACGAACCGATAAAGGACGGTTTTCTGCTTTTTATTTTGATCCAGCAGAAACGCGGAAACGCTTTGCCGAGCTTGGCTGGAATACCGTTGTCGGCTTCCAAACGCGCAACCCAGTCCATCGTGCACATGAATATATTCAAAAATGTGCACTTGAAATTGTCGACGGTTTATTTTTAAACCCGCTCGTCGGTGAAACGAAAGACGATGACATTCCAGCGGATATCCGCATGGAAAGCTATCAAGTTTTGCTCGAAAATTATTATCCGAAAGACCGTGTCTTTCTCGGTGTCTTTCAAGCAGCGATGCGCTACGCTGGTCCGCGTGAAGCGATTTTCCATGCAATGGTGCGCAAAAATTTTGGCTGCACGCATTTCATCGTCGGCCGCGACCATGCCGGTGTCGGAAACTATTACGGCACATATGATGCGCAAAAAATCTTCTTAAATTTTACACAAGAAGAGCTTGGCATTACTCCGCTCTTTTTCGAGCATAGCTTTTATTGCACAAAATGCGAAGGAATGGCTTCGACAAAAACGTGCCCACACGATCGTGAATACCATGTCGTCTTGTCAGGAACGAAAGTGCGAGAAATGTTGCGGGCAGGCGAAGTACCGCCAAGCACGTTCAGCCGCCCAGAAGTCGTGCAAGTACTCATTAAAGGGCTTCAGCAACGCGAAGCTGTTTCAACGACGAAGTAAAGGAGGAAGACTATTGGCAAATATCGTTTGGCATCACACGGCCATCACAAAAGAAGACAGACGCTTGAAAAACGGTCATCATAGCGCTGTTTTATGGTTTACTGGATTATCTGGTTCGGGAAAATCAACGATTGCAAACGCGGTATCCAAAAAGTTGTTTGAACTTGGAGTACAAAATTATGTACTAGATGGTGATAACATTCGCCACGGCTTAAATAAAGATCTAGGCTTTTCCGCGGAAGACCGAACAGAAAATATTCGCCGCATTGGGGAAGTGGCAAAACTATTTGTCGACAGCGGACAATTTGTGTTAACCGCTTTTATCTCGCCATTTGCCCGTGACCGCCAGCTCGTTCGGCAACTATTAGCAAACGACGAATTTATCGAAATTTATGTGAAATGTCCATTAGAAGAATGCGAGAAACGCGATCCGAAAGGACTATATAAAAAAGCGCTGAACGGGGAAATTCGTGAATTCACTGGTATCGACTCCCCGTATGAAGAACCGATTTCGCCAGAGTTGACGATTGAAACGCACCACCATTCGCTCGAGCAATGCGTGGAACAAGTCATCGCTTATTTGCAGCATCAGCAATTCATTCACATCGCACATTAGTTTTTGTTTGTTCACGAGTGTTTATTATCCATTATTTTGGCTCTTCACCACAAGTTGTACTTGATCATTTAAGATAGGTGTGCATAGAGAAAATAGAGGGTACAAAAAATGCGAATTTTCCTGTATGGTAAAGGTGACCAAACCAAACCATTGGAGGAAAATTCGCATGTACTCTCAGTTTATCAAAGAACTCATCGATTTACCAGATGTTTTGATTCAAAAGGTACGAAAAGAAGAAGAACGTTGGATTTTCGAACTTTCTCTGCCCGAACAATGCCCGTTATGTCCTGTCTGCTTGAAGCGCACGATCAAAATGACATGCAAAAAGAAGCAATGGATGCATGGCTATGCTCAGCGAATCGGAATTTTTTGGATTGAACTTCCTGTAGAGCGCAGACGTTGTGGTACGTGTGGCATGACATTCAGCACGTCTTATCCAGCCATCGCTCCTCGAAGTGTGGCGACGGATGCTTTTCAGCAATGGGTCGCGCAATCTTGCATCGGAACATCCATTCAGGCAGTGGCTCGTATGCTCAAGCTTCCTTACACGACCGTTGAACGTTGGTTTTATACTCATGCCCCTTCCTTCCTATCGAATGAAATCCAACCAAAGGCGGTTTGTGTCGATGAGTTTGCTTTTCGAAAAGGGCATGACTACGGAGTGGCGATCATGGATGCCGAAACGGGAGAAGTGTATGCCATTGAAGCAGGAAAGAACGAGGAAGCCATTGGACGTGCGTTGGCTCATGTGTCTGGTTCTGTTCAGTATGTCGTGAGCGATTTGGCTCCAGCGATGAAAAAAGCGATTCAAGGGATTTGCCCAGAGGCGACACATGTGGTCGATTATTTCCATGTCATTCAGCTGTTTACAGATGCTTTAGAGCGTTGTCGCAAATATTTAGACAAAGGAGGCAAGAAACATGGAAATGTTCGTTACGTTTGTCGTTTATTGAGCCAATGTCCAGAGAAGCTTATAGAGGAAGAACGTCAAATTGTACGAGAATGGTGTAATGAAAGCGATTACTTAAAGTCTGTCTACCAATCGCTCCAACATTTTCGCTATGTGTCCAAAAGCAAAGACGTGCAACAGGCGAAACGACGTTTGGAGGCTTGGATTCATCGGTATTCGTTTTGTCCTTGTTCGGTTGTGCGTGCCATCGCAAAATCACTCGTCAAACGAACAGACGAAATCATATCGTGCATTTTATCGCCTTATTCGAATGGGAAAATGGAGGGAACGAATAACAAGATCAAGCTGATTAAACGTCGAGGATACGGATACAGAAATATCCAACGTTTTGCATTGCGGGTTCGGTTAGAAACAGCTAACATACTTTAATGGCAGGGGCAAGTACATCTTTTGGTGATGAACCATTATTTTACCAAAAGCACAGAATTATGTAGATGAACACAAGCCTTTCTGCCTCTTCTCTCGAACAAGAACGCCGGCGGGCAAATGTGATTTGTCCGCAAAGCATTCATTGTTCGAGGAGGGCATGCTAATACTCCCAGTCGGCAAGCAAACCCCTTGCCGAACTACGGCAGAAAAGCTAGGAATAAGGAGAAATCAACTGGTTTTTAATGGTTAATCAACACGCCTGTTGTTTGTTGACGTTTTTAACACATTCGTTGATGTAGGCAAAAAAACTCGTTATGATAATGTAAACAAAAGGCAACCTGCACGTCGGGTTGCTTCTTTATACCTATAAATTTTTTATGAATTAGCCGAGAACACTGGCGACTTCAGTCATGAGATGAATCGGCTTCGGACAAGGCGTGTCTTTTGACACGTCAATTTCCCGACATATATTAACTTGTCAATTAACAAAATCACTCGTATATACGTTGAATTTTTGTGTTACATTCAGTTGATTATTTTCCATATTATACTACATCAACTCGTATTGAGAGGAAAGCGGAAACGAAAAACGGGAAATTCTTTAGTGCAACTTGTATAGAAAAGAAAGGGCGGAACGAAAATGGGCAAAGTATATTTAGTCGGAGCAGGTCCCGGTGATCCAGAATTGATTACTGTGAAAGGCTTAACATGCATTCAACAGGCAGACGTTATTTTATATGATCGCCTCGTGAATGAACAGCTATTGACGTTTGCGAAAAAGGAGGCGGAACTTGTTTTTTGCGGCAAACTGCCGGGATACCATACGATGCAACAAGAAACGATTAACCATTTTCTCGTTCACCATGCGAAAAAAGGGAAAATCGTGGTACGATTAAAAGGTGGCGACCCGTTCGTTTTCGGCAGAGGCGGCGAAGAAGCCGAAACGCTTGGGAAGCACGGCATCGAGTTTGAAATCGTTCCCGGCATTACAGCAGGCATTGCGGCGGCCGCTTACGCCGGTATCCCTGTCACCCATCGCCAGTTCAGTGCAAACGTTGCTTTTATTACAGGGCATCGACAAGACGGAAGCAATGAAGAAAGATGGGAAAGCCTTGCAAAAGGCATCGATACAATCGTTATTTATATGGGCATGAGCAACTTGCCATACATTCGCGACCAACTCATCAAACACGGAAAGCCACCGTCTACTCCAGTAGCAGTCATTCAATGGGGGACATTGTCTGAACAGCGTACGGTGACTGCAACGCTAGAAACGATTGTCGAAGCCGTCCAGCAAAATAAGTTAGAAAACCCAAGCATCATTATTATTGGTGAAGTTGTCGCACTTCGTCATCGCATTCATTGGTTTGAGCAACTATCGTCGCTAGCAACAGAAGCATTGTCAACTACCCCGCGACTAAAGTCGTGGGCTTGAATGACCCGTGTTGACTAGCTCATGTGTTATCCCTTCAACGATTGAATGGATACGTATACAAGCGAAACTTGCCCAAATTTCATGAGGAGGATAGTATGCAAGCTATTTTATATATTTGCCACGGCAGCCGCGTAGCGAAAGCACGCGAAGAAGCCGCCCTATTTATCGAGCGATGCAAGCAAAAAACTGCTTGTCCGATTCAAGAAATTGCTTTTCTTGAACATGGAGAGCCAACAATTGAAACAAGCATCGACCGTTGCGTACAAAAAGGTGCTACATCCATTATCATCATTCCGATATTATTGCTTGCGGCAGGACATGCAAAACAAGACATTCCTGCCGCCATCCAACGTGCAAAACAACGCCACCCGTACCTCACATTTTCTGTGAGCGAACCATTTGGCGTCCACGACAATATGATTAATATTATTATCGAGCGAATTTTAGAACAAGCCATTCCTATCAATGAACGGTCAGTCGTATTGCTCGTCGGCCGTGGAAGTAGCGATGTTGATACGAAGCAGGACATGGAAGCAATCGCAAGGAAATTGCAACAACGGAACATTTCCGCTGTAGAGGTTTGCTTTCTTGCTAGCGCTAAGCCGTCCATTACCGACAGCTTACAACAACTAAACCATTCTTCTTATGAAACGATTTTCATCGTCCCGTATTTGCTTTTTACTGGCGTACTCATGAAAAAAATAGAAGCAATGATGCAAATGCTTCCTCAAACGAGCAAACGATGGATATTATGCCACTACCTCGGGTATCATCCACTTCTCGAAGAACTTGTACGAGAAAAAATAACGCAGCAACTCTCTTTGCAAAAAAGCTGACCACTATCTATTTTGTTTTGAATAGGCAAAGCACCCTATCTTGTTGTATCATGGAGAATAGGAAGATGAGGAGGGGTTGCAATGCGACGGTTACATGTTGTTGTCCACGGTCGCGTGCAAGGCGTTGGCTTTCGCTACTATGCACAAGGGGAAGCGCTCAAATGGGCCCTAACCGGCTGGGTAAAAAACAAAGACGATGGAACGGTGGAATTGGAAGTGCAAGGAACGGATGAACGACTGCAAATGTTTCTCGACAAAATTGAGCAAGGTTCCCCGTTCGCGCGCGTCACAAATGTGGAAACGGAGTACATACCACCGCTTCCAAACGAAAAAACATTCCGCATTATTTATTAAAAAAACGCTCGGTGTGATTCAACCGGGCGTTTTTTCCTAAGCTAACCGTGGATGATTCAACATATAGTGCAAATACGTTTCCGCAATACAAAGGTTGGCATGTTCATTTTTTCGATTCGCTTCCCGATGAAGTGGATGGAACAAGTCAACTGCGGCTTGCGGATATTCTCCGCATACGTCCACTCCTACAACTTGTTTATGCATCAAAAGCATTTGTAAACAACGCAGCAAAAACAACAGAGACATCGTCCCTTGCTCCCAGTTCGTCACTGCATCTTCACGACAAAGAACATCTTTATCAATGCTAATGTATACGTACTTTGTTTGAATATGTGAGAAAAGAAATTTCGGAGAAGGCAATGTTGGAAAAATCGTGATGTTGTTAGGAAAAGAAGGCAACCGTCCAGACGGTCCGACAATGATTACTTTATCTAGCGCACGAATTGTTAGCGCGTGAGAAACCCACGAGCCACAAGAAATTACCGCATCTTCGTTAGTACCGATATCAGTATGATGATCAAATAACACAAGCGTAAACGGCTCTTGAATATGTTTCATCAACAAGTATGATACATAATGATAATTGCCGCTCCCAATAAACGTCATTCCGTGAAAACGGCGTTCCGAAAGGCGTTCTTCTATTTCCGCTAGCGATTTCTGTTCGCAATACAAATTTGTCTCTGTTATATCGGTCGCGTCAATCCATTCGTGCGGCAATTGAAGAAGCCGCTGCTGTGGAGCGTATGTGCCATCGATGTTTAAAAACGTTACACCTTGAAAACGCATCGTTT
This sequence comes from Anoxybacillus amylolyticus, assembly GCF_001634285.1. Classification (GTDB taxonomy): domain Bacteria; phylum Bacillota; class Bacilli; order Bacillales; family Anoxybacillaceae; genus Anoxybacteroides; species Anoxybacteroides amylolyticum. The sequence continues at coordinate 806,863 of NZ_CP015438.1, read as the reverse complement.
CTCACCTCTTTTTTCGTTTCGGTGCAAGTTTTCAAACAATCGGCTATTTCTATTATACTAAAAAATTCGTTAAACGAAATATTTCCTTTTCTTCCTCGTTTTCATGTACAATAAGGAAAAACGATAAGGGAGGGGTTTTGGTGCAGCCGATTCATATGGAGGAAGTACAAAAAGCACTAAACCGTTTCACCAATCAAGATGTCTATTTGCATTTAGAAACGACCAATGGCGCTTATGCGTCTCACCATAATGAAGGGTTTTTTGCTGCGGGGGCATACATTCGCAATGGCCGCATCCGTTTCAGCCGTGCCAAAATCGCCGGCAAAGGGCCTTACCGTGTCGGATTGAAATTGGACTTTGGCTGGGTATACGCGGAAGGATTAACCGATTGGGAAGTGACCGACACAGAACAGCTGCTATTAGCCGGACATGATTATGAAGGAAAATTAGCTGTTGCTTTACAGCTAAGCTATGAGCCGTTTTAAAAGGAGGGATAATATGGAAAGACATATTCTCGTCGTATTTCCTCATCCAGACGATGAATCATTTGGTGTTTCGGGGACGTTAGCAATGTTTGCCGAACAAGGTGTTCCAATTACGTATGCATGCTTGACGCTTGGGGAAATGGGACGCAATATGGGGATTCCACCATTCGCCAATCGGGAAACGCTACCGTCCATCCGGAAAAAAGAATTAGAAGACGCTTGCCGGGTCATCGGCATTCACGATTTGCGCTTGCTAGGATTTCGCGATAAAACGGTCGAGTTTGAGGACGAAGAATTACTTACCGACCGCATTAGTGCTATCATCGCTGAAACGAATCCATCGCTTATTATTACGTTCTATCCTGGCTATAGCGTCCATCCCGACCACGACGCATGCGGAGCAGCCGTCATCCGCGCGGTCGAGCGAATGCCAAAAGAAAAACGCCCCGTTGTCCATTGCGTGGCGTTTGCGAAAAACTGTGAAAAAGAAATTGGCAAACCAAACATCGTCCGTGACGTAAGTGCGGTCATTGACAAAAAAATTGCCGCCATCCAGGCGCATCGCTCTCAAACGGAAGGGCTGATGAAGGCAGCAACCAAATATGGAGGCGATGCCATCACACGTTTTAAAACAGAACGGTTCTGGACTTTTAAATGGTAAAGCAGCCATCATGGCTGCTTTTTGTATCGAGCAATGAGCTCCCTCAATTGTTCTTCCCAAGTGCCGTTTTTCCGAAATGATTCAGTCGCAATCGTCTGAAATATCGACCGTCTTATGCTTGCGTCATCAATATGCTGTAAAATATAGCGACGGCACGCTAATAAAAAATCGACGTACCGTTCATATTCTTCATCGTATATATTCGCAATCTCATTGCGAATTTGTTTGGCAAGTGTTGGACTTGCGCCATTGGTGGACACGGAAATCGTCAGCTTCCCACGACGAACAACGGACGGCACATGAAAATTCGAGCGCTCAGGGTCATCGACAATATTGATGAGTTGGTGCGGTTTCGCTACTTGCGCCACCGTTTCATTGACGTGACGGTCATTCGTTGCCGCAATAACAAGAAACGCTCCATCTATGTCATCAGCGGAAAACAATTTTTCCTTCCAGTGAATCTTTCCATTCTCCGCCAATTCCTTTAGCGCCTTCGTCACAGCCGGCGAAACGACCGTAACAGCAGCATTCGCCTCTAATAACCCCACCACTTTTCGTTCCGCTACGTCCCCACCGCCAACGACGACTACCGGCTTATTCGCGATCTGTAGCATCACAGGATACATTTTCCTTCCCCCTTTTAGGAAAAGCGCAAAGCGCCCGCCTATCGGCGAAGAGCGCACAATCCCCACCGAGGAGGCTTAGCCGCCGAAAGGAGGGGCGAATCGCATCACACCGATGGTGCTTAGAACTAGACAGCTCTCTGCCCAATTGCAAAATTTTATACTCCTATCTTTCAAAAAAGGCTTACTGCGCATCTCAGTAAGCCTTTAACGAAATTTCTCGTCAATTCGTTGCTGGTACTCTCTTAATGCAAGCGAATTACTTGTGATGCGATTTCTCATCACCGCCTTCAACCGCAACAATTTCTCATTCCATTTCTGTGTCAACCGATCTTTTTCTTTCTCCTCTTCACAACAGCGAAGCAAATCTTCAATGGTCATTAACTCTTTTTTCAAATCAGTAGCTTCCGATACGTATCCAGCATTTTTTAACATTAAATAGCCGATGCGCAATTCTTCGGGGATGTGCGACAAATCATCAATATCCATTGGTTTTCCAAATCCGGGCAAAGCGTTAAACGCGCCGGCTTTTATCGCTTCGCGAATTTTTTCATCCGCTATTTTCCAAATGATATCCATTGTTATCCATCCCTTCGCTCCTCTTGGTCGTGTGTTGCGCGAAAAATGCTGTTAACTCACGATACGGGAGCGGTCTCGCATAATAATATCCTTGTGCTTCATCGCATTGATTTTCTATTAAATACGCGGCTTCTTGCTCTGTTTCTACTCCTTCTGCTAATACTTTTACGCCAATATTATGCCCTAATGAAATAATCGTTGGCAAAATCGCCTCTTTTTCATGTATATTTTGCACAAATGAACGGTCGATTTTCAACCGGTCAATCGGCAATTTTTTTAAATAGCTTAACGAACTATACCCTGTGCCAAAATCATCGATACTAATCGTTATCCCAATCGACTTTAGCCGTTTTAAAATTGGAATCGCTTTTTCTGTATCCATCGTCATTCGTTCCGTAATTTCGACGTCCAGACAGTGCGACGGCAATTTCGTCTTTTCTAGTACTTTCAGTATTTTTTGCACAAGCCGCCTGCTCTCAAACTCATATGGCGATAAATTCACCGAAACAGTTAGATGCGGGTATTGGGCTAATAATTCTTCCGTTTGCCGACAAGCTGTTTCCATTACCCATTCATTAATTGGGATAATGAGCCCCGTTTCTTCCGCAATCGGAATAAATTTATTGGGCGGAATCATCCCTTTCTCTGGATGGTTCCAGCGAATAAGTGCTTCCATTCCAACAATTTTTCCAGTCTGTAACTGTATTTGCGGTTGGTAATACACTTCAAATTCTTCTAACTCGAGCGCCTTCCGCAGTTCCCTCTCCATTTGCATTTTTTCATGGATTGTTCGGTTCATCTGTTTTTCAAAAAAGCGGAACTGGCTAATCGCCTTTTTCGACAATTCGTGCCGTGCAATATCGGCTTTGCGAATTAACGTCTTGCTGTCGGTGCCGTCTTTTGGATAAAGACTGATGCCTATTTTTAAAGTCATAAAAAACTCTTGGCCATTCACGATAAGCGGTTCTTCCATCCCCTCCATTAGTTGATAAGCTAATTCTTTTACTTGCTCTTCTTTTTCCATATTTGACAGTACCAAAACAAACTCATTCCCGCCCCAGCGACCTAGTACACCTTCTTCGCCAATAACCTTGCGAATTTGCGTTGCTGTTGCCAATAGTACTTGATCACCAATCGAATAACCGTATAAATCGTTAACAATCTTTAATCCTTTCATTTCAATAAATAGTACCGCTACTTTTTCATGTTTCGTCCGTGCCATCTCCATGTGCTCTGTCAGCACCCGATACAGCAACTCTTTGTTCGGAAGCCCCGTTAAATCGTCGTGAAAAGCGATATAATGCATCGTTTCTTCCTGCTTTTTTCGTTCCGTAATATCACGAACGGCAGTTACGCTTACCTTTTTTCCCCCATACTCGTATTCGCGCCGAATAATTTCTGCCGGAAAAACAGAACCGTCCTTTTTTCGCAAATACATTTCATACGTATCCTCTTCATCTATCGTTCGCTTTAAATCTTGTAAGGAAGCCGGTGCTACTAACTCTTTAATTGGCATGTGCACCATTTCATCCGCCGAATAACCAAATAGCCGGCAAGCTGCTTCGTTTACTTCTAGTACCACTCCTTGTGAATGAATAATAATTCCTTCCATTGATACTTCAGATAGTAGTTTAAACTGTTGCTGGCTAACTTCCAATTCTTCACGATATTTTTTAAATACTAGTTTTTCTAGTCTAATATACACAAGTAGTAAATACAAAATATAGCTAATAAGAAATACAAGGAAAGTTAGTGCAATTCCTTTATTGCGTTCGTTTTCCATTCGTTCGTTATATTCATTAGCATCAAAATCGACACCAAGTACACCATCGACACGTCCGTTTGTATCCATGATCGGGTAAAAGGCGCTAACACTTTCCCCCCATGCATCACTCGTCGGTTCCTTTTGCATGCTGAATTTTCCTTGAAATGCCCTCTCTAACTCGGGAATACGTTCGCTATACAATGTCCCAATAGGCACGTGTTGTTCCTTTTTTTCATCAATTTTTCCGTTATGGTTATAGTCCGTTTCTGGTGCAACCACAAAATAGTTTTTTCCGTCTGCTCGCTTTTTTATTGTGTAAATGCTTAGTATTTCACGATGTTCATGTTGCCAGCGAGTCATCATTTGTAAAATACGAACATAGGTTTCGTTTTTTTCACTCGTCTTTTCATTGAGCAATAGATGATCCATCTGTAATAATTGCGAAGCAAGTACAGAGGTAAAATGTTTAGCAAATTGTTCATATTGTTTTTGTTCTAGTTTCTGTAAATGTTGAACATACCAAAAACCAACAATTAAAAGAAAAAAAATAAACATATAAAAAACGCTCGTCAATCGCTGCGCAATTTGAAACATCGATACGTGTAATTTCTTTTGGATTAGCCGGTTCATTTGCCGCTGTACAAATGTCACCATGAGGAGGATAAAAAACAGAAACAATATATATTCCATCGCGTTCGGTAGCATAAGTTCTCTCTCACCATGAATTTTTATTACTATTATAAACGAGGAAATGCTAGACTTCTCCTATCATCTGTCCTATTTTTTCGACATCTTACGACATATTCTTCTTTATTATACTTTATTTTTTGTCGAAAAATCATGTCAATTTTATCGAAAACCATCGTTTTTAGTACTTGATCCTAATATCTTATCGCTATTTTTTGTAACGTCGTTGTAATATTATTTAATTCAACTGTAACAACATTTCGACAATATTTTTGCTATACTAAACCTTGTGAGAAGGGAAACGGGAACTCGGCGTTGGAGGTTTAAAGAAAATGAGAAAAACAGCTACTATCACTCTTTTATCATTCGTACTCCTATTTAGCTCTCTTTTTGTTAACGTTTTCAAAGCAGAAGCAGCGATAAACCCACAACGGATTATCACAGAAGCAAAAAAATTTATCGGGACACCGTATAAATTTGGCGGCACTTCACCTAGCGGATTTGACTGCTCTGGGTTCGTTTATTATACACATAAAAGAATCGGAAAAACGCTTCCTCGTTCTTCCACGTTAATGTTTCAACGGGGATCATCTGTACATAAATCTCATTTACGTCCAGGGGATTTAGTCTTTTTCAGTACATACAAAAAAGGCGCTTCCCATGTCGCCATCTATATTGGTAATAACCTAATCATCCATGCTACATCAAAAGGTGTCACCATTGATAACTTAAACAGCGCTTACTGGAGCTCTAAATTTATTGGAGCAAAGCGTGTTGTATAAATAAAAAGTACCCTCCGCATTGCGGAGGGCTCATTTATTTCACAGGGGATCGGGGGAATACCTAGCCATCATTATGCCCGTTCCTTTTATTTTTATACATACAAAAGAAAAATTTTTTACGATGTTTTGCGCGTAGTTGCTCGCAACTGCTCGTTCGCTACAAATAACTTGTTTGTTTCCGCTGCTTCTAGCAAAAGCTCAACGATATGCACTGCACGTACCCGTCCTGCCAATCCTTCTCTCTCAATTCCTAGTTTCATTTGCAACAAACAGCCTGGATTAGCGGTCACAATAGTCGTCGCGTTCGTTTGCTTCGCTTGCGACATTTTATAATCGAGAATTTGCATCGACATATCTGGCTGCACAATGTTATAAATCCCTGCCGAACCGCAGCAACGGTCAGCATCTCTCATCTCGCGAAATTCCACTCCTTCAATCGCTTGCAGCAATTGCCTTGGGGCGCTTGCTACTTTCATCACGTTACGCAAATGGCAAGAATCTTGGTACGTCACGATTTGTGGAGATACTTTTAGCCCGATGCTCGAAAACTCTAATTCTAGTAATACTTCCGAAATGTCTTTTATTTTTTTCGTGAATGTTTTCGCTCGTTCGTTCCATTCGCTATCATCTTCCAACAAATGGTCGTATTCAATTAAAAACGCACCGCATCCACCTGCGTTCGTGACGATGTAATCGACATCTAACCGCTCAAATGCTTCGATATTTCGCTTTGCCAATTCTTTTGCTTGTGCTTTTTCTCCGCCATGTCCATGCAGTGCCCCGCAACACACTTGGTGAGATGGAATGACGATTTCGCATCCTGCTAATTGTAATAGTTTCATTGTCGCATCGTTTATGTTCATAAACATCGTATCCATTAAACAGCCGGTAAAAAACGCCACTCGTCTCTTTTTTCTTCCTTTCGGCGCAAGCTGATTTGGGCGGTTATTCATTTCTTTCCATGCCGGCACTTTTGGCAATACTCGTTCCATCATAGCCAAATGTGGTGGAAACAACTTAAAAAAACCAAGACTTTGAACCATTTCCTGCAAACCTGACCGCTGATAAAAACCGAGCAACGCTGTCACCAAGCGCAAGCGTCGTGGATGTGGAAATAGCCACTGAAACACTACGTTACGGAGCACACGCACAACGAACGGATATTGTTTATGTTGGGCAATAATGCTGCGCGCTTCTTCCAGTAAATGTCCATAGCGGACGCCAGAAGGACATACTGGCTCACATGCTCGGCAACCAAGGCACATTGCAAGCGACTGCTCTACATCATCATCCGGCTCAATAACCCCATCGACCACCGCCTTCATTAGCGCAATGCGACCGCGCGGGGAATGCGATTCTTGAAAGCCTGATTCGATGTATGTTGGGCATGTTGGCAAGCAAAATCCACAACGCATACAGTTCATTAGTTCGTCTTCATCCATGTTCGTTTGAAATTGTCGTTGCATCGCTGTCCGTTCTTTTGTTGTCGTCATCTCGTCACCACCACGCGTTTTCGTTCATTTTTTGCGAATATTTTCCCCGGATTCATAATGCCGTTTGGGTCAAGCGCTTGTTTTACCGCTTTCATCGCCTCAATCCCTGCTTTGCCCAACTTCCATTCCAAATACGGTGCCTTCATTGCCCCAACGCCATGCTCGCCTGTGATCGTGCCGCCAAGTTCAATTGCTTTTGCAAAAATTTCTTCGAACGCTTTTTCCACCCGCTCCATTTCCTCCCGATCACGCGCGTCGGTCGGACATGTCGGATGAAGATTGCCATCTCCTGCGTGCCCAAACGTACAAATTTTCACGTCATATTTTTGCGCGATTTCATTAATTGCTTTGACCATTTTCGCCAGTTCTGAACGCGGCACTGTCGCATCTTCTAAAATCGTTGTCGGCTTCAGCCGTGCTAAGGCGGATAACGCTGACCGGCGAGCAGTGCGAAGCGCATCGGCTTCCGCTTCGGAACGAGCGATTTGAACGATTGCCTTTTCTTCTTCGCAAATTTCTACCATTCGCTTCATATCACGTTCTACTACTTCCGGCGGTCCATCTTGTTCCATTAATAAAACGGCGTTCACGTCGGTCGGCAACCCGATGCGAGCATAGTCTTCCACGACCTCTAACGTCGGCTTGTCTAAAAACTCTAATGTTGCTGGGATGATTTTGTTGGCGATAATTTTCGAAACAGAACGAGCGGCTGCTTCTAAATCCTCATACAACGCAAGCGCTGTTTTTTTCGTCTCCGGCATCGGAATAAGTTTTAACGTCGCCTCTGTTATAACCCCCAATGTTCCTTCTGAACCGACAAACAAACGAGTGAAATCGTAACCGGCAACGTCTTTCGCTAATTTCCCGCCCGTTCGAATGATTTCGCCGTTTGCCAGCACTACTTCAAGCGCCAACACATAGTCCCGGGTCACCCCGTATTTCAAGCCGCGCAACCCGCCAGAATTTTCATTGATATTTCCACCGATCGTCGATATTTTCATCGAACTCGGATCGGGAGGGTAAAATAGCCCTTTCGCTTCTACCGCTTTGATCAGATCAAGCGTAATGACCCCGGGCTGAACGGTTACGGTTAAATTTTCTTCATCGATTTCTAAAATGTTGTTCATATGTTTAAATAAAAGAACAATGCCACCTTTAACTGGGCATGTGCCCGCGCAAAGGTTTGTCCCTGAGCCACGCGGAACGATTGGGAGGCGATGTTCATTGCAAATTCTCACAATTTCCGCCACTTCCCTTGTATTTCTTGGCGCGATGACCGCATCCGGCAACGACTGAAATTGCGGCGTAGCATCATAGGAATAAACAAGCCTTCCTGCTTTAGAATCATCATAATTATCATGACCAACAATTGCGATGAGCTGTTGTTTTACGCTGTCGGAAACCATCTTTCTCATCCTTTCTTTTCTATCTCACGGAAGAAAAGGGACTTGCGGCGCAAAGAAATAGAAATATTTCTTTGCGTCCGAACGTCCCTTCCATCAAGGAATCATCCACGATAATACGGTTGACTGCAAGAATGTGAGAATACCAATTAAAATGATTAAGAAAATGCTATGTTTCACCGTAAAGCGGAATAAATCAGATTCTTTGCCTGCCAATCCTACTGCGGCACAGGCAACCGCAATCGATTGCGGAGAAATCATTTTTCCGACAACCCCACCAGAGGAGTTCGCTGCTACTGCAAGTACTGGATCGATGCCAAGCGATGTCGCTGTTACTTTTTGTAAGTTTCCAAACAACAAGTTCGACGATGTATCGGAACCGGTAATAAATACGCCAAGCCAGCCTAAAAATGGCGAGAAGAAGGCAAACAATGAACCTGTTTTCGCCAACGCCATTCCAGGCGTTGTGCTCATGCCAGAAGCGTTCGTGACATAGGCAAACCCGACGACCGAAGCGATCGTGATAATCGGAAACTTCAATTCGTTAAGCGTTTCGCCAAACGTCGCAACCCATTCCCCCCAAGAAATACGGACGATAAATTTCGTAACAATCGCGGCGAATAAAATCGCCGTTCCGGCTGCCCCGAGCAATTCTAATTTATAAACGGCTAAAATTGGTTGACCACTCGCATTCACGATTTTGTTGCTTAGTCCAGGCACTTCCGGCATAAAGGTGAGATAAGAGCCTAGTTTATTAAGCGCTTGCAATAATGCGTTCGTACCTTCATAATGTCCTGTTAAGGCTAGCTTTACTTGTGGGATTCCCCAAATGGAAATGAATGCTGTTAATACTAAAAACGGAGACCATGCTTTGAATACTTCACCGCTTGTATGGGTTGTGTGTTGCGCGGATACCGCTACTTCGGAATGAGCGTCATTTGCAAACCGATACACACTTTTCGGCTTCCAAACTTTTAGAAACACAGCTAAGGCGACTAACGAAACGAGCGCCGATAAAATATCCGGCAATTCCGGTCCTAAAAAGTTTGAGCTTGCATATTGGGTAAGCGCAAACGACACACCGGATACTAAAATAGCTGGCAACACTTCAACTGTTTTTTTCCATCCAGCCATGATTAACACGAGGTAAAACGGAATAAATACAGATAAAAACGGCAACTGGCGGCCGACCATTTTCGAAATATCCATCGCTGGAATGCCCGTCGGGCCAGCGACAGCGGTAATCGGAATCCCAATGGCGCCAAACGCAACTGGCGCTGTATTCGCAATTAAACAAAGTCCCGCAGCGTATAAAGGATTAAATCCTAAGCCGACAAGCAATGCGGCAGAAATGGCAACCGGTGCTCCAAATCCAGCAGCCCCTTCTAAAAATGCGCCAAACGAAAAGGCGATTAACAACGCTTGCAACCGACGATCTTCCGTAATCGACAAGACCGAATTACGAATCGTGTCAAACTGCCCTGTTTTCACGGTCAGTTTATATAAAAAGACAGACGTGATAATAATCCAACCGATTGGCAAAAGCCCGTACACTGCTCCTTGCGTTACCGACATGACCGCCATGCCGACCGGCATTTTGTAAGCGATTACAGCAATAACCAGCGCAACAGCTAGCGTCGTCAGCCCCGCTACATACCCTTTCATTCGTTTTACTGCCAGCGCCCAAAAGAAATATAAAATTGGAATGAGGGCAACAACCGCCGACAGTGCCAATTGATCAGCAACTGGCGTAAAATCTTGTTTCCACATAAAAACCTCCCCTTTCTGTTTCACCGATTTCTCCCATGATAAAGATAGTCAATAGGTCATCTGATGACCGTATGATTTTTATTGATTCAAATTATAGAAGCAATATACAAAAAAAACAAGAGAAAAAAGAAAATTTTTTGAAATTTCTTTCCCCCTTTTGCCTTTAAAATTTTTGTATAATATAATATGATGAGTTTGCATAGTTATGAGGTGACTTTTTTTGGAATACAAACAGATTAAGCCAAAAAAAATTTACGAGGAAGTTGCGGAAGCCATTTTTGAAATGATTAAAACTGGTGTGCTTAAACCAGGCGATAAATTGGATTCGGTCCAGCAATTGGCGGAAAACTTCCAAGTAGGGCGCGCAGCGATTCGCGAAGCGCTAACCGCTTTAAAAGCAATGGGATTAATCGAATTAAAACAAGGCGAAGGGACATATGTGCGAGAATTTGACCCCGCCATGTTGTCGTTTCCGATTTCTATCGCTGCACTTATGCGCAAAGAAGACATCGCTCATTTAGTGGAGGTGCGCAAACTGCTCGAAGTCGGTGCATCTGGAGTTGCGGCACGAAAGCGGACAGAGAAAGATTTGGAAGCAATGCAATATACGCTTCAGCAAATGGAACAAGGCATTGTCACTGGCAACGAAGAGCTTGGGGAACAAGCGGACTTTTTATTTCATATGGCGATTGCTGCCGCATCGCAAAACCCAATTTTAGTGAGCTTAATGAATAACGTATCGGAAATGATGATCGAAACGATGCGAGAAACGCGGCGAATTTGGTTGTTTTCTAAACAAGCGACAAGCGAGCAACTGCTTGATGAACATATGCAAATTTTTGCTGCCATCCAAAACAAAGATGAAGAAGCCGCTCAAGAACGGATGCGAAATCATTTATCCAACGTCGAAAACGTATTAAAAAAATATCTTTTTTCTTCCTAAGCGCGAATTGTGCGCTTTCTTTTTTTGAAAATTGATATATAATGGTGTCAAAGTCATCTGATGACCAGTTGACCCGTTATGAAAAAGGGGGAAGGGAGATTTGAAAGTCACGTTATTTATTACATGCTTAGTCGATTTGTTCCATCCTAATGTCGGAAAAGCAACGGTCGAATTGTTAGAGCGGTTAGGCTGTGAGGTAGAGTTTCCAGAGGCACAAACGTGCTGTGGACAGCCCGCCTACAATAGCGGCTATGTCCGAGAAGCAAAAGAAGCGATGAAGCATATGATTCGCACATTTGAACATGCCCAATATATCGTCACCCCGTCCGGTTCTTGTGCAACAATGTTCAAAGAATATCCGCATATTTTTCAAAATGATAAAGAATGGGAAACAAGAGCAAAAAAAGTAGCCGAAAAGACGTATGAATTGACGCAATTTTTAGTCGATGTATTAAAAGTAGAAAACGTCGGGGCAAAACTTAAAGGGCGTGCGACATATCACACTTCTTGCCATATGACTCGGCTGCTTGGCGTAAAAGATGCCCCGTTTCGGCTATTAAAACATGTGGAAGGACTTGAAGTAGTTCCGCTTCCAAACGCACATAATTGTTGTGGGTTTGGCGGGACGTTTTCTGTCAAAATGGGACCGATTTCTGAGCAAATGGTCGATGAAAAAGTCCGCTATATCGAGGAAACAAACGCAGACTATCTTATCGGCGCAGACTGTGGATGTTTAATGAACATTGGCGGGCGGATCGAACGAACAGGAAAAGGCGTTCAAGTCATGCACATCGCAGAAGTGCTCAACAGCCGCTAAAGAGGGGGAAAGAAGATGGCAATGAAAATTGGAGCAGACTCCTTTCATCAACGTGTCGAAGCAGGGCTTCATAATTCATTTATGCGCGGAGCCGTCGCCGGCGCACAAGAACGTTTACGAACACGGCGGCTCGATGCCGCAGCAGAGCTTGGCAACTGGGAAGAATGGCGGGCGCTCGGCGAGCAAATTCGGCAGCATACGCTTCTCCATCTCGACTATTATTTAATGCAACTAAGTGAAAACGTTGCCAAACGCGGTGGACATGTGTTTTTTGCGCAAACAGCAGAAGAAGCTAATCAATACATTCGGGACGTTATCATCAAAAAGAACGCAAAGAAAATTGTGAAATCAAAATCGATGGTGACAGAAGAAATTCATTTAAATGCAGTGCTTGAGAAAGTGGGCTGCGAAGTAATCGAAACCGACCTTGGCGAATACATTTTGCAAATCGATGACCACGACCCGCCGTCGCATATCGTCGCTCCTGCCCTTCATAAAAACAAAGAACAAATTCGCGACGTCTTTCGCAAAAAATTAGCGTATGACAAAACCGAAAAACCAGAAGAATTGGCGGCACACGCGCGAAAAACGTTGCGAAACGAATATTTAACCGCCGATGTCGGCATTACCGGATGCAACTTCGCAATCGCTGAGTCTGGTTCGATTACGCTTGTGACAAACGAAGGAAATGCGGATTTAGTGACTGCCTTGCCAAAAACGCAAATTACTGTGATGGGAATGGAACGAATTGTACCGACTTTTGAAGAAATGGAAGTGCTCGTTAGCTTGCTAACAAGAAGCGCGGTGGGACAAAAGCTAACAAGTTATATTACCGTCCTCACTGGTCCACGTGACGAAGGGGACGTTGATGGACCGGAAGAGTTCCATTTAGTGATTGTCGATAACGGTCGGTCGAACATTCTCGGTACCGAATTTCAATCCGTATTACAGTGCATTCGCTGTGCGGCTTGCGTCAACGTTTGTCCAGTCTATCGCCATATCGGTGGCCATTCGTACGGCTCGATTTATTCCGGACCAATCGGTGCTGTGCTTTCACCGCTTTTAGGTGGATACGACGACTACAAAGAATTGCCGTACGCCTCTACACTATGCGCCGCCTGTACGGAAGCATGTCCGGTGAAAATCCCCCTTCATGAACTGTTATTAAAGCACCGGCAAGTCATTGTCGAACGGGAAGGAAAAGCGCCTATTTCTGAAAAACTGGCGATGAAAGCGTTCGGTTTAGGTGCTGCGTCTTCCCTTCTCTACAAAATTGGTTCGAAAGTAGCGCTAAATGCGCTTCAGCCGTTCACGACTGATGAACGCATCGCCAAAGGAATCGGACCGCTAAAAGCATGGACGGAAATTCGTGAATTTCCAGCTCCGGCAAAAGAACGGTTCCGCGATTGGTTCCGGGAACATCAGAAAGGTAGGGAATAACAATGGGGATGGTTTATAACCGTGACACGTTTCTTCAAACAATTGCTAGACAGCTTGGGCGGGAGCGAATCACTGCAGACGTTCGCCGACCAAATTGGAGCTATGCGCCGCAATGGACAGTATTTCAAGGATACAATCAAGAGGAATTGCTTTCTGTATTAGAAGCACAATGCTCCCACATTCACACTGATTTTGTGGCAACCACTGCTGACGCTCTCGCCCCTACATTAAGGCAAGTAGTCGAACAATACGGTGGCGGGCCTGTTGTTACGTGGGACGACCAACGGTTTGCTCAGTATGGATTGCTACCATTATTAGAGGAGTGGCCAAACGAAAACGTCGATGTTCACATTTGGGACGCTTCGGCTGGGCGAAAAAATATTGAACGGGCAGAAAAAGCAAACGTCGGCATTACGTTCAGCGATATCACGTTAGCCGAATCTGGCACAGTTGTTTTATTTAGTGATGCCGGCAAAGGACGGACGGTCAGCTTTTTGCCGCGAACGTATATTGCCATCGTTCCAAAAAGCACGATCGTTCCGCGTATGACCCAAGCGGCTGCATTCATTCATGAACAAATCGAAACAGGACAGCTCGTGCCCTCTTGCATTAACTTTATTACCGGTCCGAGCAACTCCGCAGATATCGAAATGAACTTAGTCGTCGGCGTTCACGGCCCAGTGAAAGCAGCCTATATCGTCATTACCGATCGATAAACATTGAAAAAGCTAGCATCTTAGCGAGATGCTAGCTTTTTATATCATTCGTTCTTTTTTGCTTTGTGCTTCCGATTTTTTATTAGTGATATACCCTGCCGCTAACACAAAAACGGTTAGACCTGCCGCAACGGCGTATACAAGCGGTCCATGTGAAAAATGGAGAAGCTGCATAAATCCCTCATCTTCCATCATCATTTTTCCGCCCGTCCATGCTAAAATGCCAGACCCAGCATATACGAGCCATTTATACTTTTCCATTGCCACCACAATCGCTTTCGAGCCGAAAATCATAATTGGAATACTAATGGCGACACCAAAAGCAATCATGCCAATGTGCCCTTCAGACGCACCGGCCACTGCCACTACGTTATCTAAGCTCATCACGGCATCCGCAACAATAATCGTCCAAACCGCTTGAAACAACCGGTCAGAAGAGCGGATGTTTGCTTCTTCTTCTTGCTCTAGCAACACTTTATACGCAATCCAGAGCAATAACAATCCACCAACGAAATGGACAAACGGAATGTTTAGGAGAAACACAATGACTGCCGCAAATAAAACTCGTAAAACAACTGCACCGCCTGTCCCCCAAAAAATGGCTTTGTTCCGCTGTTCTTTCGCAAGCTTCCTTGTTGCCATCGCAATAACAACCGCATTATCCCCCGACAAAATGATATCGATCATCACAATTTTAATTAACGCCGCCAACGCTTCTGAAGACACCTATCATTTCTCCTTTTTAAGACTAGCTATCTTCTCTCATCTTATACGAAACAATCGTAAAGAGCAACTTTCTCGTTTTTTCACAAAAAAATAGCAACCCGACTCAATCGGGTTGCCTACCGCTTTTTTCTTTTAAAAACTGTAAAATCACCCACGCCGCTAGCCGGCTTGTCATTTGGCGAAAATCAATCGTCGGATCAATTTCGACGATATCTATTGCCTGTACCTTGTCATCGCGCGCAAGTAGAGAGATGGCGTGCAACAACGTTCGGCTATCCATCCCACCAGGGCCAATCGCTGGGCACCCAGGGGCAAATGCTTGGTCGAGCACGTCCATATCGACCGATACATACACCGCAGTTACATCGGCCAACGTTTTCATACTCTCTTCAATGATTGTTTCGATGCCGAGGCGATACACCTCTTCGATCGTATACATCGTCACCCCACGTTGTTTTCCATATTCCGTATACGCGCGGCTATTCGCAAAGTCGCGCAAGCCAATTTGCACAAGCTGGCTGCCATCGATGACACCTGTTTCAATTAAGCGCCGAAATGGCGTGCCGTTTGTTGGTCCCCCGTCTTCTAAGTTTCGTAAATCGTGATGGGCGTCAAACTGAATAATGCCGATTTTCCCTTTTTGTTTTTGCCAGCCACTAACGACTGGGCACGTGATGGAGTGGTCTCCTCCAAGCGTAATCCATAGTGATTCTGGGTGTAATGCAACGACTTGCCCGACTGTTTCGGCAATGCGCTTTTGCGACTTGGCGATATCGGTCGGGTGCATCACAATATCTCCATAATCAGTAATTGCGATGTCGGCTAAATCGATTCCTGTTTCAATCGAGTATGTGGTATAAAATGATAGCGCTTGCCGAATCGCCTGTGGCGCAAACGCCGCACCCGAATGGCTAATCGACGATTTTGACAGCGGTACTCCGATTAAGCCGATGCTACTGGCATGCTTCCCGTCCCACGGAACGAGCAATTCATTCGCTTTTGTCACATAGCGGTCTTGAAAAATTGCTTTTCCTGCTTCTTTAAGATACGGAACCATCGCCTTCTCCCCTTCCACGCACCACTTTTCCGTTTTTCAATACCATTCGGACATGGTTGATCCCATAATGGTATGGTATATACATATAGTTCGGTGCATCCCAAATGACGATGTCCGCTTTTCTTCCGACCATGATTCGCCCTGATTCTTGCCCGCGATTGACTGCATACGCCGCATTGACTGTTACCGCATGCCAAATTTCTTCTGGGGTCATCCGTAAATAAAGCGCAGCGAGCGTCATAATGAATTGCAAATTTTCTGTTGGCGAGCTACCTGGGTTAAAGTCTGTCGCAAGCGCTACCGCTGCCCCCTCGTCAATCATGTCGCGCGCGTTTGCATACTTTCCTTTTCCTAAATAAAACGACGTCCCCGGAAGTAACACCGCTACGGTATTCGATCGAGCAAGTTGATGAATTCCCGTTTCAGATGCACCAACAAGGTGATCCGCGCTTACCGCTCCGACTTCGATCGCTAATTCCGTCCCACCAAGCGGGTCAATTTCATCGGCATGAATTTTGACGGCAAATCCTTTCTCTTTTGCTTTTTGTAAAAAGATGCGCGACTGCTCGACGGTGAATACGCCCGTTTCACAAAAAATGTCGACAAACTCGGCAAGCTGTTCTTGTTTAATGACATCGAGCAAATCTACCATCTGTTGCAAAAAACTATCAGGATTGTCTTGATGTTCTGTAGGAATCGCGTGAGCGCCTAAAAACGTTGACACAACTTCTACATCATGCGTTTCGTGCAAGCGTTTTGCGACGCGCAACTGTTTCAGCTCTGTTTCCACGTCTAATCCATATCCGCTCTTCGCTTCGACCGTCGTCACCCCATACGAAAGCATGCGGTCCAAATGAACGCGTGCTTTTTCGTACAACTCTTTTTCACTTGCTGCTCGCGTCGCGCGTACGGTCGACAAAATGCCGCCACCTTGCTTTAAAATGTCTAAATAGGAAACACCTTGCTGCTTGAGCGGCAGTTCATGTTCGCGCGAGCCAGCAAATACAAGGTGCGTATGCGGATCAACAAGACCTGGCGTGACGAGTTTTCCTTCTGCGTCAATGATGTGATTTGCAGAAATTTTCTTCGCTTCTTCGTTGCTACCAATCCACACGACAAGCCCATCTTTTATCCCAATCGCTGCATGTTCCATCAAGGGGATCGTCTTCATTTGCTCCCCCTTTACCGGTCCGTCCCCTTCCATCGTTAACAGCTGTCCGATACGGATAATAAGCGTATCCATCGCAAGATTTACCCCCTTAGCATCGGGATATGGACGTTCATTTCTTTTGCTACTTCAATCGCTCGTTCATAACCTGCATCCGCATGGCGAATAATGCCCATGCCTGGGTCGGTCGTTAACACGCGCTCAAGCCGTTCTTTCGCTAAATCCGTTCCATCAGCAACAACAACCATTCCCGCATGCAGCGAATAGCCCATGCCAACTCCACCGCCATGATGGAACGAAATCCACGATCCACCAGCTGCAGTATTAATGAGCGCATTGAGCACCGCCCAGTCCCCGACAGCATCGCTTCCATCTTTCATTGCTTCTGTTTCGCGGTTTGGGGAAGCAACCGATCCGCAATCTAAATGGTCGCGCCCGATGACGATTGGTGCTTTTATCTCTCCTTTATGCACTAATTCATTGATCGCCAATCCCATTTTCACTCGCTCGCCATAACCAAGCCAGCAAATGCGAGCTGGAAGCCCTTGAAACGCTACTTTCTTTTGTGCCATATCAATCCAGCGTAAGAGCGCCTCATTTTCTGGGAACAGTTCTTTAATCAGTTCATCTGTGCGATAAATATCTTCCGGATCGCCAGATAAAGCCGCCCAACGAAACGGCCCTTTTCCTTCGCAAAATAGCGGGCGAATATAGGCAGGGACAAATCCCGGAAACGAAAATGCATTTTCCACCCCTTCATCTTTGGCAACTTGGCGAATATTGTTGCCGTAGTCAAATACAATGGCGCCACGTTTTTGGAACTCTAGCATCGCTTCCACGTGCTTTGCCATGCTTTGTTTGGAACGGCGAACATATTGCTGTGGATCATTTTTTCTTAATTCCACTGCTTCCGCTAATGACACTCCTTCTGGCACATAACCGTTTAACGGGTCATGGGCAGACGTTTGGTCTGTCACGATATCGATATGCACACCGAGTCTTAACAATTCATGATGCACTTCAGCGGCATTTCCAACAAGTCCAATCGATAGAGCTTCCCCTTTTGCTTTTGCTTCTTCTGCCCAACGAAGCGCCTCGTCAAGCGAATGAGTCATTCGGTCGCAATATTTCGTGTCGATTCGTTTTTGAATTCGGCTTGGATCCACTTCTACCGCAATGACGACCCCTTCATTCATCGTTACCGCTAGCGGTTGTGCCCCGCCCATGCCTCCTAACCCAGCAGTAAGCGTAATCGTTCCTTTTAGCGTTCCGCCAAAACGTTGTTTTGCCACTGCGGCAAACGTTTCGTACGTTCCTTGCAAAATGCCTTGGGTGCCAATGTAAATCCAGCTTCCCGCTGTCATTTGACCATACATGATTAATCCTTTTCGGTCAAGCTCATGAAAGTGCTCCCACGTCGCCCATTTCGGCACAAGGACAGAGTTTGACAAAAGCACGCGCGGCGCCCGTTCATGCGTTTTAAACACACCGACAGGTTTTCCGGATTGAATCAACAACGTTTCGTCATTTTCTAACGTGCGCAACGTCCGAACGATGGCATCAAACGCTTCCCAGTTGCGCGCCGCTTTCCCGATGCCACCATATACAATTAACTCTTCTGGCTTCTCCGCTACTTCCGGATCTAAGTTGTTGTATAGCATCCGTAATACCGCTTCTTGTTCCCAACCTTTGCATTCGAGCTGTACTCCTTTTTTCGCTTGAATCTGTCTCATCTTGCTATCCCCTTTCATCTATTGATTACCGTTTCGATCGTTTGTGAAAAAAAATCCCATTCCACATCCTTCAGCCATTTTGTCGCTGCCTCGATATCTTTTGCAAAGATGCGGTCTTTTGTAATCGACGGAACGATTTTTCTTGCTGCTTCATAAAACGACCGCGTCTTTGGCGCCATGTTTTCCACGCCGCGATATTCAACTGCCTGCAACGCGCAAATCAATTCAATTGCCAAGACGCGCCGCGCGTTTTGAATGATCGCATATGCATGGCGAGAGGCGATCGTTCCCATGCTGACATGGTCTTCTTGGTTCGCAGACGACGGAATCGAATCGACGCTTGCTGGATGTGCTAACGTTTTATTTTCTGACACAAGCGATGCAGCCGCATATTGCATAATCATTGCCCCTGACTGCAGCCCTGGCGCTGGGCTTAAAAAAGGGGGCAAATCGTTTAATTGCGGATTAACAAGCCGCTCAATGCGCCGTTCCGAAATGTTGGCCAATTCCGCTACGCCAATTTTCATAAAATCCATCGCCAAGGCGATCGGTTGACCATGGAAGTTCCCCCCAGAAATGACAGTCGCACCATCATCGAAAATAAGTGGGTTGTCGGTTGCTGCATTCATCTCAATTTCTAGCTTTTCTTTCACATAATCAAGCGCTTGCCAAGACGCGCCGTGCACTTGTGGGATGCAACGAAGCGAGTAGGCATCTTGGACACGCAATTCGCCTTGTGTCGTCGTCAGTTTGCTTCCCACTAAATACGAACGGATGCGTTTCGCTACTTCTATTTGCTGGCGGTAGCCGCGCACAAGGTGCACACGCTCATCGAATGCATCAATAATCCCTCGCAATCCTTCGATCGTCAACGCTGCAATCAGTTCGCTTTCATAAGCAAGCTGTTCTGCTTCTAAATAACCGACAACCCCCATTGCGGTCATTGCTTGCGTTCCATTAATGAGCGCTAATCCTTCTTTCGCCTTTAACGAGAGTGGTGCAATGCCTTCTTTCGTCAACGCTTCCATCGCCAACATGCGTTGCCCGCGGTAAAACACTTCCCCTTCGCCAAGCAATGCGAGCGCTAAATGCGATAGCGGTGCTAAGTCACCGCTCGCTCCAAGAGAACCTTGCTGCGGAACGACTGGATGGATATGCGCATTTAATAAATCAAGCAATCGTTGAATGACGACGGGCCGAACACCCGAATAGCCTTTTAAAAGTGCATTGGCCCGCAACAGTAGCATCGCGCGCGATACGATTTCTGGAAATGGCTCTCCTACCCCGCAAGCGTGTGAATGAATTAAATTCCATTGCAGTTGTTCTACATCGTCTGCTTCAATAAACACATCACTAAACTTTCCGAACCCTGTCGTAATGCCATATACAATTCGCTTGTTAGCGACGATTTCTTCAACCGCCTGCCGGCTGCGCGCTGCCTCATCCACGCTCTCTTTTGCCACTACGACTTTTTCGTTTCCGTACAATACTCGCTTTACCTCATCTAACGTCAACGTATGACCCGTTAAAATGACCACGTTCACACCCCATCCCTTTAATAAAATAAAGAAGGAGGCTACACCACCATTTGGTGGGATAGCCTCCTTCTGAACTAAATACCTATAGGCTACATATGATTGATTCCTAATCCGATAGTTTCATGCTCTAACCCGCGAATCGGCGCCCCGATCGTCCCGTATAACGCAACGGCAATCCATTGGCCTTCTGCTTCGTTTTCATACGGCATTCCGCGCACCACCGCAAATCGGAGACCGACCGTTCGCATGAAATCGCCTAACTCTACTTGACCTCTCGTAACTCCTTGCATCGCTTCGACAACCGCGTGATATAAGGCATGCATTTCACGGTAGAGTTCTCCGTTTACGACACCATTTCGTTTCGCTGCTGTTTCGATGGCAGCCACAATTTTTTGCAATTCCATCGAACCAACTTTTCCTTTGCAGTAGCGCCATTGCAATGCAGATAAGTGTTCAAGCACCGCTTGCTCCTCGTCTTCTTCCATTAACGCGAGCAAAATCGCATTGCGACCAATTCTTCCTCCTGCCTGCTTTAACAACACACACCAACACCTATTTTTTTAATTTTCTAAAAAACTAATCGTCTATCTTCATTGTAACGGTCAGCGTTTCTCACTGTCAATGGTTTTTTGCCATATTTTAGTAAATTAATATGGTGATATGATAGTATGATAAAGGAAGAAGCTTTATTCTTTCATGGATTGTTTCCCTCGCTCGTAATACTTCTTCCACTCTTGTTCAGGAACGAGACTACCGCCAGTAGCCCAGCATAAATGGATCGCTTCGGTTATGTTTTCTGCTTGGTGATGAGAATGTGGAAACAGGGCAATAGGGCCATAAACACCGGCAAGAGCGGATGGCTCTAAGGAAAGACGTTCATTGTCATACATGAGTGCCAGTAATCGAGATAATGTTTGGTCATCGACAGTATAGATACCGCTTACTAATTGTTCTACCGTTTTTCCGACGAAGCGGGACGGTCGTCCGACCGCAAGTCCGTCTGCCTCTGTTTGATTATCAATCCCAAAATCTTGCACACTTATTTGGTCGTGAAGTCCGGTCATCATTCCGAGCAACATGCACGGGGCATGGGTCGGTTCGGCAAAAAAGCAATGGACCGCATCTCCGAATAATAACTTCAATCCAAACGTAATGCCTCCCGGTGCTCCCCCAACACCACATGGAAGGTACACAAAAAGCGGATGTTCACGGTCCACAACGATTTCTTTTTCTTCTAACTGCTTTTTCAGCCGTAACGCTGCGACCGCATAGCCAAGAAATAAATGCGCAGAATTTTCATCATCGACAAAATAGTTGTTCGGCTCTTGTGCCGCTTCCTTTCTTCCTTGTTCGACTGCCGCACTGTAATCCGCTCGATGTTCGATGACGTGAACACCGTGTTTGCGTAATAGCTCTTTTTTCCATTGTTTTGCATCACCCGACATATGTACTACTACACGAAACCCGAGTTTCGCCCCGATAATGCCGATGCTTAGCCCGAGGTTGCCCGTCGAACCAACGGTCAGCGAAAATTGGGAGAAAAACTGACGAAATGACTCGCTCGCAAAAACGGAATAATTGTCTTTGAGCGAAAGTAACCCATGCGCTAATGCCAATTGCTCCGCACGCACTAACACTTCGTACACTCCACCCCTTGCTTTTACCGAACCAGCAATCGGTAAATGGCTGTCGCACTTGAGCCACATCTTCCCCACAATCGGTGTTAGGAACATCGCCTCCATTGCTTGTTGTGCCTGCTCAATTTCGATAAGCGGTGATTCAATGATTCCGTTCGTTTCCGGAAAAGCAGTCGCAAAAAACGGTGCAAACCGACGCAATCTTGCTTCTGCTTCTAATACATCGCGTTCGCTAAACGGTAGATTGTAACTAACGTCTGCAAACGGTCGGCAGTTTGGATTTTTCCAAAACACTTCGTTTGTCGCTAAAATACGAGCGAATAGCGGATACATTTCTTTCCATTCTTCTAACGGTTTGCCGTGAATGATTTGTTCCATTTTCCTCATCTCCTTCGCCTATTAATTACACCATTTCATTGCTTTTTCCTTTTTTATTATTTACATTTTTTTCAAAATATGATATCATTACGATATAATAACGGAGGAGGAAAGAAGATGAAAGAAACGAAAGCGTGGTATGTCAATGGAGTTATTGGTGTCGTGCTCATTATTTTTTTAGTAGTTTGGGCAGCGTTGTTATTCATCCAGTACATGTCGATAGTGCTTCCAGCTGTTTTAGTCGTACTTGCGTTATTATTGGCTACAGGAATGACAATTGTTCAACCGAACCAAGCAAAAGTCGTCACCTTTTTCGGGCGCTATTTAGGAAGCATTCGCGATAGCGGGTTGTTTTTGACGATTCCGTTAACGATTCGGCAAACCGTTTCTCTTCGCGTTCGCAACTTTAACAGCACCACGCTAAAAGTGAACGACATCGAAGGAAACCCGATTGAAATCGCGGCCGTCATCGTCTTTAAAGTCGTCGACTCCGCTAAAGCCGTGTTTGATGTCGAAAGCTATGAAAAATTTGTTGCGATTCAAAGCGAAACAGCGATTCGCCATGTTGCTACGAAATATCCATATGATACGTTTGACGGGCACGAAATTACATTACGAGGAAACGCGGATATTATTTCAGACGTCTTAGCTAGCGAACTACAAGCTCGGCTCACGGTTGCTGGTGTGGAAGTGGTTGAAGCTCGGCTTAGCCACCTCGCCTACTCACCGGAAATTGCAAGCGCCATGCTTCAACGCCAGCAAGCATCCGCCATTTTAGCCGCCCGCAAAAAAATCGTGGAAGGAGCTGTTTCAATGGCGCAAATGGCCATTGAACAACTTAACAAAGAAGGAATTTTAGAGCTAGATGATGAAAGAAAAGCCAATATGGTCAATAATTTAATGGTGGCGATCGTTTCCGAGCGCGCCACTCAGCCGGTTATTAATACCGGAAGCTTATATTGATGGTTGTGGAGTGCGATGACAAACAAAAAAAGCTTTCCGTTGCGAATTGACCCTGCATTATACGAAGTAATTGCCCGCTGGGCGCAAGACGAATTCCGCAGTGTCAATGCCCATATCGAATTTTTGTTGCGCGAAGCCGCCCGCAAAGAAGGACGGCTGAAAAAAGACAAGAATAAATCCAACGAAACAACATAACCCCTTGTTCGATACGAACAAGGGGTTTTCTATTGCTCACGTGAATAACTTCACAAAATTGTAACATTCCCATCTTCATATACATATTGCAAAAAAGTCGTTAATACAATACGAATGGAGGGAAAACAATGGAATATCATTTATTGGAAGTAGTTGACCGTTGGGATTGGCGTGTTCTAGCAACGATTATTCGTGTCGAAGGCTCTTCGTATCAAAAAGAAGGAACATGTATGCTATTCGGGGAAAATGGAACGCAAATGGGGATATTAAGCGGCGGTTGTTTAGAAGAAGATTTAGCCGCGAAAGCAGACGATGTATGGCGGACTAAAGCCGCAACCGTCGTTGTTTATGACTTAACACAAGAAGATGATTTTTCTTGGGGGCAAGTAGGATGCAACGGAACGATTCGCGTGTTGTTGCAGCCGCTTACTACATCGTTTCGTGCCCATTTACTCGCCGTGAAAGCATGTCTTGACCGCGGAGAGCATGTTGTCTTTGCTAGACTAATTGAAGAAGCACAAATAAAGCAACCGTGGCTATTCGTCACCGAAAGCGGGCAAACGTTTGGTGAGCTTTCAGAAATTCATGATGAACTTATTAACATTTTGCAAACGATCCCATCTTTTTCGACTGCTAACGGCATCCGCTCGATTGGTGAACGCTCTATTTATGTCCACCATTTTTGGCCAAAGCCTCGTCTTATTTTGTTCGGAGCAACCCCAGATGCACGCCCACTTGCTTCTTTCGCCCATCAACTCGGATTTCGGGTCATCGTTGTCGATTGGCGACCAGCCTATGGTGATGCACAATATTTTCCGTTCGCTGAAATAAAGCATGGATTTCCACGGGAGGTAATCCCAACACTTTCTCTTCACGAACGAGATTTCGTTGTCGTCATGACCCATCATTTTCAGCGCGACCAAGAAATTTTAGCCTTGCTGCGTGACAAGCCGCTTTATTATCTTGGAGTTTTAGGTTCGAAAGCTCGTACCGCTAGATTGTTTGGTGGCCATATCCCTTCGACTATTCGCTCGCCGGTCGGGCATGCGATTGGTGCACGCAGTCCAGAGGAAATTGCGATTAGCATCGTCGCTGAAATGATCGAGGCTTTACGAAAAGGGGGAAAAAGATGATCACCGTCGGCATTTATTTAGCCGCCGGAAACAGCACACGAATGGGAACGGACAAACGGGCACTTCCATTCGCTGACTCTTTCCTCGGCTCAATTGCGTTGCAAGCCGCTCTCTTTTCTTTTCTTTCGACTGTTTTTCTTATCGTGCCGCCAAACGATCCGCTCGATTGGGTAGCATTTCCGTTATTGCAACACGAAAAAATCGCGATTATTCATTGTCCTTCCACTACTCAATCTTCTTCGCTACAATGCGGCGTTCGCAAAGCCATTTACCAAAAAGCAGATGCGGCTGTCATTTTATTAGCCGATCAACCGTTTGTCCGAAAGGAAACGATTAACGAACTCATCGCTCACTTTACTCAAACGCATACTGATTATGTGGCATTTGCCAATAACAGCATACCGTTCCCTCCCGTTTTATTTAGTGCATCCGTCTTTCCTTCACTCCTGAACATCCAGGGCGACGAAGGAGCCCGGCAGCTAATTCGCCAAAAACATTGGAATGGAACATTGCTCCACGCTGACGACAATCGCCTTTTTTTCGATATTGACACCATGGAAGAGTACAAACAGGCACTTAAGTACTGGGAAAAAGGGGGACTACGATGATCGGAAAAAGCGTCATTCGAAAAGAAGCATGGGAAAAAGTAACAGGAAAAGCAAAATATACGCTCGATATTGTTAGCGATGGAACGTTGCATGCAAAGCTTGTCACAAGTCCATACGCCCACGCTCGTATTCTCGAAATTCGCACCGAAAAAGCGTACACTATCCCCGGGGTACGCGCTATCCTCACAGGTGAAGGGCTGCCATTAACAGGAGAAGATTTGCGCGATCGCCCACCAATCGCATGGGAAAAAGTTCGTTACCACGGTGAAGTCGTTGCCGTAGTAGTGGCAGATACACTTGTGCAAGCAGAACAAGCAGCACAACATCTTTCGATTACTTATGAGCCACTCCGTGTCGTCGGTTCACCGAAAGAAGCGCTAAATGAAGGAGCTCCCCTTCTTCATGAACACTTAGCAACCTACCAAAAAGAAAAATATACGTATCCCGAACCAGGCACAAACATTGCCCACCGTACAAAAATTCGCAAAGGATCGATGGAAAAAGGATGGGCGGAAAGTGAGGTGATTGTTGAGGCAAGCTTTTCGTTTTCCCCTTCCGACCATGCCGCGATGGAAACGCGATGTGCAACCGCTGAAATTCAGGCAGATGGAACGATTGTCATAACAGCTTCGACACAAGCGCCATTTATGATTAAGCGGCTCATTAGTGAATATTTCGGGGAAGAAGTGGGTAAAGTGGTCGTTCATACCCCGTTCGTCGGCGGAGCGTACGGCGGAAAAGCGCCTGTCCAGCTAGAGCTGCTCGCTTATCTTGCTGCGAAAGCAGTTGGGGGGAAAAAGGTAAGCGTATGGAATACACGTGAACAAGACATGGTCACTTCGCCTGTTCATATCGGGATGGAAGCAACGGTCAAACTAGGTGCGACGAAAGATGGAAAAATAACAGCAGCCGAAATATTATTTTTATTTGACGGTGGGGCATACTCCGACAAGGCGATTGATGTGACCCGAGCAGCGGCTGCGGATTGCACTGGTCCATATCGCATTGACAACGTATGGTGCGACTCGTTATGCGTCTATACCAATCATCCGTACGCTTCTCCGTTTCGCAGCTTCGGCCATTGTGAACAAGCATTTGCCGTTGAGAGGACAATCGATTTGCTAGCGGAAAAATTACAAATGGACAAATTAGCGATTCGCCAAAGAAATGCCATTCTTCCTGGCGATACTACTCCGACGCAAGTCGTGCTCAATAAAAGCAATGTCGGCAACTTACCTGCTTGTATCGCTCGAGTACATGAACTAATCGAATGGGACGACTGGCAACGTATCGAGATCAACTCCCGCCTCGTACGAGCTAAAGGTGTTAGCTGCAGCTGGAAAACGTCTACCATTGACACAGACGCTAGCTCGGGCGCCATCATTACTTTTAACACTGACGGAAGCGTAAACCTTATTACTGGCGTTGTCGAAATCGGAACAGGGACAAAAACCGTCTTAGCGCAAATCCTTGCCGAAAAATTAAAAATGGACATTAACGATATTCATGTCAAAATGGACATTGATACGCAAACGACACCAGAGCATTGGAAAACGGTCGCAAGCCGTGGCACGTTTATGGCTGGCCGCGCTGTCTTATCCGCAGCGGACGACGTCATTCATCAGCTGAAAGCCATCGCTGCTTGCGTTCTCCGCGTTTCTAGCGAAGATTTAGAAGTCGGCTACGGAAACGTCTTTTTACGCGACAATCCAAGCGTTTATATACCGATAAAAGAAATCGCCTACGGCTACAAATACCCGAACGGAAACGCCATTGGGGGACAAATTATTGGGCATGGGCATTATATTTTACGCCACTTAACCCCGCTTGACAAAGAAACAGGCGAAGGAAAACCTGGTCCAGAATGGACGGTATGTGCGCATGCCGTCGAAGTAGAGTTCGATAAACGTGACTATACGTATCGCATTATAAAAGCTGTTTCGGTTATTGATATTGGAAAAGTGCTGAATGAAAAAGCTGCGCTTGGGCAAGTGATGGGAGCAATGAGCATGGGATTAAGTTTTGCTAGCAGGGAAACGTTTTTGTTTGACCGATTTGAACGAGTGCTAAACGCGCAATTTCGAACGTACCGCCCGCTTCGATTTGGCGAACATCCAGAGTACATCGCTGATTTCGTCTATACCCCACAAATTGATGCGCCATATGGCTCTCGCGGTGTCGGGGAACATGGATTAATTGGGATGCCAGCTGCCTTAGCGAACGCCTTATCAACCGCCGCTGAAGTTCCGCTTAACCAACTACCGCTTCTTCCAGAGCTGATTTGGCGGATAAAGGAAGGGTGGTTTGATGATTCCGTTTGATATCGCATACTATCGCCCGTCTACGATTGAAGATGCAGTACAACTATTTTCTTCCCTCGAAGCCGATGGAAAGCGCCCTCTTTATTACGGCGGCGGCACCGAGTTTATTACGTTAGCACGCCTATGGAGGACATTTGCCGATGCGGTCATTGACGTTAAACACCTTCCTGAATGCCGCACGCTTTCCATAGCAGCGGATGAGTTGACGTTCGGCGCAGCCGTTTCGCTTACTGCAATTGAAGAAGCAAATTTGTTTCCGCTATTGACAAAAGCCGCGCGGGAAGTTGCAGATCGAACCGCGCGCAACCAAATTACACTTGGCGGCAATATTTGTGGACAGATTTTTTACCGTGAAACCGTCCTTCCTATCTTGCTTGCCGATAGTCGAGTTGTCATCGCTGGAAAAGAAGGAATAAATGAACGGTCAATTCATGAGGTGTTCCAGCAATACATGCGCCTTTCTCCCTCTGAATTTCTCGTTCAAGTAAAAGTCGATGCCACATACAGCAAACTACCATACGCTCATACAAAGCGGCGGCAACAAGGAAATACTGGGTATCCACTCGTAACGGTCGCTGCATTGAAAAAGGACGGGAAGCTTCGCGTTGCCTTTAGCGGCGTCTGTCCGTTTCCGTTTCGCTCGTTGGAAATAGAAGATCAGCTAAACAGAAAGATACCTCTTGATGTTCGCATCGCTAGTGCGATCGAAGCACTTCCATTTCCGGTGCTTGATGATATCGAAGGGTCGGCAAAATACCGTTTGTTTGTGCTACGGCATGCGCTTTTGGACGTCATTACCGAGCTAGAAGGGGAATGTTCATGAAATACGAAGTCATTTTGCATATTAACGGTGAGCAACGATCGGCGGTCATTCGCCAAGCAGATACGTTATTAATCGTGCTTCGCCATTTAGGGTTAACCGGTGCAAAGCCTGGTTGTTTAAACGGAGATTGTGGTGCGTGTACGGTCCTTGTGAACGATACGCCAATAAAATCATGCATGATGTTAGCGATAGAAACGGTTGGGCAAGCGATTACAACGATTGAAGGGCTGCATGATACTGCCATTCAGCGCGCTTTCGTCGAGCAGTTTGCGTTTCAGTGCGGCTATTGTACGCCAGGATTTGTGATGAACGCTTACGCTTTAACAACACAAAAGCCAGACGCAGACGAGGAAACGATCCGAAAATGGCTGGAATCCAACATTTGTCGCTGCACAAGCTACCATGAAATTGAGCAGGCGGTTCGTTCTGTTCTCGCACAAAAGAAGCGATAAGTCCGTGAGCAAATATTACTCGCCGTCCCAAGACGAAAATAGACATTTTATCGGATGGGGGTTTTCATAGAAAACGTCGATGAGCAAGTGTTGCTCCCCATCCAAGTGAGAAAATACATGCTCATCGATTGGTTATTTTCATAGAAAAGAGGAGCCAACAAAGGCGTCCTCTTTTTTAAGCAGTTTAGTAGTACATGCTTTCCGTATACCCACATTTCACACATTTGCGCATGATGGGCGTTTCAGAAAAGATATGCTGGCATTTTGCTTGAATGTCTGCGAGTTGTTGCTCTAATTGTGCGATTCGGGCTTTTAGATGACTGATTTCTTCTTTTAACGCAGCAACGGTTTCATTGGTAAAGGGCTGAGCCATTGTCGACAAACTCCTTCGCTTTTTGTTTCATCCCTTCTTCTTTAACCGCCTTTTGCAACTCGTGGGAAATTTTCATGGAGCAAAACTTCGGCCCGCACATGGAACAAAAGTGAGCGATTTTTGCTCCTTCAGCAGGCAGCGTTTCATCATGGTATTCCCGCGCTCGTTCTGGGTCAAGAGAGAGATTAAATTGATCGTGCCAGCGGAATTCAAAACGCGCTTTCGACAATGCATCATCGCGCAATTGCGCCCCTGGATGCCCTTTTGCTAAATCGGCGGCATGGGCAGCAATTTTATACGCAATAACCCCTTGTCGCACGTCTTCTTTATTCGGCAGTCCTAAATGTTCTTTCGGTGTAACGTAACAAAGCATCGATGTTCCAAACCAACCGATCATCGCGGCACCGATTGCCGATGTAATATGATCGTATCCTGGCGCAATATCGGTCGTGAGCGGGCCTAACGTATAGAACGGTGCCCCTTGGCAAATGTCGATTTGTTTGTCAACATTTTCTTTAATTTTGTGCATCGGCACATGACCAGGACCTTCAATCATCACTTGCACATCGTGCTTCCATGCAATTTTCGTCAATTCTCCGAGCGTTTCTAATTCCGCAAACTGCGCTTCATCGTTTGCATCGGCAATCGAGCCAGGTCGCAATCCATCCCCTAATGAAACAGCGATGTCATAGGCTTTTAAAATCTCGCAAATTTCTTCAAAATGCGTGTATAGGAAGTTTTCTTCGTGATGTGCTAAACACCATTGCGCCATAATCGAGCCACCACGCGAAACGATGCCGGTCGTCCGATTAACCGTCAACGGAATATAACGAAGCAAGACACCTGCATGAATGGTAAAATAGTCGACCCCTTGTTCCGCCTGCTCAATGAGCGTATCGCGGTAAATTTCCCACGTCAAATCTTCGACAACGCCATTGACCTTTTCCAATGCTTGATAAATTGGCACCGTCCCGACAGGAACTGGCGAGTTGCGAATAATAAATTCCCGTGTGGCATGAATGTTTTTTCCTGTCGATAAATCCATAATCGTATCAGCGCCCCAACGGACTGCCCACAACATTTTTTCCACTTCTTCCTCAATCGACGACGTAACCGCCGAGTTGCCGATGTTCGCGTTAATTTTGACATGGAATCGGCTGCCGATAATCATCGGTTCACTCTCTGGGTGATTTATGTTCGATGGAATAATCGCTCGCCCCGCTGCCACTTCTTGGCGAACGATTTCCGGATCGATTTGTTCGCGAAGGGCAACAAATTCCATCTCCGGTGTAATAATGCCTTTTTTGGCGTAATGCATTTGCGTGACTACTTGCCCTTTTTTCGCTCGAAGCGGCTTGCGAGCAAACGGCGGAACGATTTCTGGCTGTTTTCCGCTACGAAGGCCGTTATCTTCCGGTTTTACCGGTCTCCCTTCGTACTCCTCCACGTCGCCCCGCTCTAAAATC
This sequence comes from Anoxybacillus amylolyticus, assembly GCF_001634285.1. Taxonomy (GTDB): domain Bacteria; phylum Bacillota; class Bacilli; order Bacillales; family Anoxybacillaceae; genus Anoxybacteroides; species Anoxybacteroides amylolyticum. Next base: position 776,128 of record NZ_CP015438.1, on the reverse strand, counting down.
CAACGTTTACGCAATTCTGGCAATCCTTTATGAATGTCTGGTTGAAACTGCGGATCCGTATACGGCCCGCTGGTGTCGTAGACGCGAACAGGGGCGTTTTCAAATGTACCTGTTTCCGTTCTCGTCGGACCCAATGTAATTTCTCGCATCGGCACGCGAATATCCGGACGCGATCCTTCCACATACACTTTTTTGCTTGCCGGAAACGGCATAGAAGATAAAACGTTTTGCATGCAACTTCCTCCTCTTTTTTTGATTTGATCCGAAGTTACACCAAAACGTATGGAGAAATAAAATCGGGTTCTCTTATAAAGAGAACCCGATGGAATGTATAAATAGCGTAAAGTATATACTACTCTCACTATCTACTTCCCTACGCTGGTATAACCCAGATCAGGTTCAAAGGGTCAAAGAACTTTCGCGCGTTCTTCTCTCAGTCCAAGCTATTGGACTCCCCTAGTAGATCAAACATGAATTTATTTTTTCTAAAATTCTAGCATATTTATTCAAAGTTGTAAACGCTTTTTATGCTCGAAATCCCTGCATAAGCCGTTGCATATCTTCCGCCATTTTACGGAGCGAGGAAGCAGAAGAAGCGATTTCTTCCATGGATGCCATCTGCTCTTCAGTAGCTGCGGAGATGTTTGTAGAGCCTGCCGATGCCTGTTCTACAATGGTAATGATTTGTTCCACCGAGGTAGCTACTTGTTGAGCGCTTTTTGTCATTTGCTGAATGACGGAAGAAACGTGTTCCATTTGTTCATTGACGCTGTTGATCGATTGGCGAATTTGTTCAAATGATAGACCGGCAGTTTGCACGGCATGAAGCCCTTCGGATACTTCGCCAACGACCGTTTCTGTCGAGCGAATCGCCTGTTCTGTTTCTTTCTGAATGTCGCCGATTAGTTGGGTAATCTGCTGAGCAGATTGAGCAGATTGCTCAGCGAGTTTCCGTACTTCATCCGCAACGACAGCGAACCCTTTCCCTTGTTCCCCTGCTCGTGCCGCTTCAATGGCTGCGTTCAATGCCAACAAGTTCGTTTGTGAAGCAATGCCGGTGATGACTTGCGTAATTTGCCCGATTTCGTTCGAACGCTCCCCTAATCCTTTCACAACTTGTCCGAGCGTTTGCACGTGCGCATGAATAAATTTCATTTGTTCTTCCATTTGTTCAATGGATTGCTTCCCTGTCGTTGCTTTCACTAACGTTTCCCCTGTATTTGCTGATACACGCTCCGTATTGGTTGCAACATTCATCAGCGAATGGGAAATGTCATTCATCGATCGAGATGTTTCTTGTACCATTTTTACTTGCTGCTCAGCGTGCAAGGCGATATCTTCCATCGTTGTTGCAATTTGCTCGGTTGCTTTTGTCGTTTGTTCGGCAATGTACGAAAGCTGTTCAGAAAAATGCGCCATCTCATCCGAATGGCGTTTCATGTTGCCCATCATTTCTCCCCATGTTTCCGCCATGTCGTTTATACAAATGGCGATCGGTTTTAACTCCCTTACACGTTCAAACGGAACGCGTGTTAATAAATCACCGTCCGTCATTTTTTGCAAATGTTCGTTAATGACAGCGATTGGTGCGACAAAGCGGCGATAGTTTATCGTCGCCGATAATGTCCCAAGAATCATACCGAGCAATACAGTTGCTCCCATTGTCCACCAAAAAGCAAGCCCATTCACCCTATTTCCGATGCACACTCCTAAACCAATGAGTACCGTCCCTGGAATGACGACTACTAGTGTACGAATAATGTAACTCGACAGCGACACTTTTTCCCCCTCCAAATTTTCCGTAAATTAAGAATTTATTTTTTATTATATCATTTCCTTGAAGAAAGGAAAGAGAATTTTTATTATAATATACTGTTAAAAAACGATATAATAAAACATACAAAGGTCCTATCTTTCTTTTTTTGTTTTGTAAGTATAGTTTTAAACAAGAAATGCCTACCCTGTTATGAGTAGGCATCTTGCTTTCTGTACAACAGCACTTGGGCAATACCGACAAAGTATTCCGATTCGCGAATAATGTGGTTTAAGACGACGTTCGCAGTTTTATTTTGCCGAACAGCAACGCTGGCAGTTTTCAGTTGCTGGCACAACTGAATAAATGCCAGGCTCTGTTGCAAACAAAATGACACTAAATGTAACACTTGCTGATACAGTTCGTTAGGTAAATATGCCCCCGCGCGAACAACGGATTCGATATAGCGGACGATTTGTTGATGAGTAGCTGACAATGCCTCTTCCCACTTTTGCAGCGCCTCAACAAACGGTTGCTCTAATCCGACCACAAGCTCGCGAATGACAACGGTATGTTCTTCCTCTTGGTGTTTCCAAAACTCCGCCTCATCTAAAATACGAAGCGGCATTTGTTGACCATAATAAAATTGCATACACATCCCCCCAATTTAATATATGGGGAGAAAAGTGCAACTATGATGGAAATCGTTATTCGTACGGTCGCTTTTGATAAAAGAAGTTCGGTGTAATGATCGTATTGTCATAATTTTTATGAAAAATATGTGTCGTCGCTGGCGAAACGGGAGGAATAAGCCATGTCCAATCGCCGGTGACGCGCCGACCAGCTTCTTGTTCTTTTTGCTCGAATAACTTAAACTGCTGCGCTGCTGTATGGTGATCGACGATGCTAACACCTGCTTTTTTGAAAGAATGAAGAACCGCTACATTCAGTTCAATTAACGCTTTATCTTTCCAAAGGGTTGCGTTTGTACTCATATCCAATCCCATACACGAAGAAATTTTTGGAAGCATGTTGTAACGGTAATCATCTGCTAAATTGCGAGCGCCAATTTCCGTTTCCATATACCAACCGTTAAAAGGAGCAGCCATATAATGAATACCGCCAATTTCTAAACACATATCCGAAATAATCGGCACCGCATACCATTTCAGCTGCAAGTCTTGAAACCACACAAGCTCTGGATGCTTGATCGGAACTTCTAGCACAATCTCGCGTGGGATGTTAAACCATTTTGGTCGTCGCTCCTTTTGTTGAACGACAAGGGGCAACAAATCAAAATTCGTTCGTTCTCCTTTCCACCCCATCTGTTCGCATGCTTTTGTAAAAGAAATGGAAGAAGAATCACCGATTACCCCATGTTCTGTTTCATACCCCGCATAACGGATGAGTTGGTGGTTCCAAATGCGTACATCTCCATTCGGCTTAAACACTGTAATTGTTGGGCGAATTTTTCCGCCATTTGTCGCAAATTCAATATGACGAAATAAATGGGTTACTATGTCTTCCTCTGTTTCAGCGTTCCGTGCATCAAACACATGTAACGTTTGCCAAAATAAGCGGCCAATGCAACGGTTACTATGGCGCCACGCCATTTTGGCGCCGTGTTCCAATTCTTCATATGTATGAGTATACGTACCGGTAAGGACAATCTCTCGCTCAATCTCCGCAAGACGATGTTCCGTATCCATCTCATTTTTCCCTAGTTCTTGATAACATATGCGAATAAACGCTTCAGCTTCATTCCATAACGGTTGTTTCTCCAATACACGCCCTCCCTTTTTGTTTTCCTCCACCATTGTACCAAAAAAACAGGCTCCTTGTCCGGAAGCCTGTTTTGTCCTCACATTCTCTCAATTTCTATTTTGGAAGTCATTCGTTGTTCTGTTGTTCGGTGTTTTGCGACAAGATGGTAATAAATATAGCAAGCAAGCATAAATGGAATGCCGCAATAAAGCGCCATGCGCTGCTCTGGGATAAACGCAAGACTAACAATAATCAGCGTATTCAACGCAAGCGCTAAAAGTGGGACGAATGGATAAAGCGGTGTTTTATATTTTAAATCGCGAACAGCGCCACCTTGTTTTAAAAACGCTTTTCTTCCCAAGTAGTTAGATAGCGCGATGGATGCCCATACTGTTACCGCACCAAACCCTGCAATGGACAAAAGCCATAAATAGACCGTATCTTCTGCGTAAATGCCGCTTAATAAAGAAAGACAGCCGATGAGCATACTAGCGATTAGCGCGTTGAGCGGTACCCCATTTTTCGACAGCTTGCTGAACATAGGGCTCACCATCCCTTGACGCGACATTGACCAAAGCACGCGAGAAGTAGCGTACAAGCCTGAATTGGCGACAGAAAGAACAGCTGTAATAATGACGAAGTTTACAATGTCGGCTGCATATGGGATGCCGATGCTGTCAAATACAACAACAAATGGACTTTCTACTAAGCCCGCTTTTTCCCACGGGAAAAGACCTGCTAGCACAAAAATGGCTAATACAAAAAAGAGCAAAATGCGCCAAACAGTATTGTTAATCGCTTTCGGCACCGTTTTTTCCGGATTTTCACTCTCTCCTGCCGCTACACCGACAAGCTCTGTTCCTTGGAAGGAGAAGTTTACGCCAATCATCGTCACTAAAATGGCCGCAATGCCATTCGGAAACAATCCCCCATGGTCTGTAAAGTTAGAAAACATCGGAGCGGGCTTCCCACCTTTCATTTCTAGGAAACCAAACATCGCTGCTCCACCTAAAATAATAAACGCAATAATTGTTAATACTTTAATGCTAGAAAACCAAAACTCTACTTCGGCAAAGCTCCTTGTCGAAAGTGCGTTAATGGAAAATAGCACAACCGCAAAAACAACGCACCAAATCCAAGAAGGAACGTCTGGAAACCACCGTTTCATTAAAATACTCACTGTTAAAAGCTCCAGCCCTACTGTCACCGACCAGTTTAGCCATGAAAGCCAGCCGATGACATATCCTGCGGAAGGCGAAATATATTTTGTTGCATACGTTTGATACGAACCTGCATCTGGCAAGGAAACTGCTAATTCTCCTAGACAAAGCATCGTCAAATACATGACAAATCCACCGAATAAGTAAGCAACAAGCGCTCCCCCCGGTCCCGCTTCATGGATTGTGTACCCTGAACCTAAAAACAACCCTGTTCCGATGACACCGCCAAGTGCAATCATAAATAAATGTCTACTTTTTAACTCTCGCTTTAACCCTTGTGATGGCTGCATATCCCTTCCTCCCCTTTGTTATCATTTTTATGTAAGCGCTTTATATTTAATCAAGCCCCTCCCCCTTGTTTATTAATTAAGAATATTTTTAGTTATTCTAATATTAACATTAACAAAAAGGAAAATGCAAAAAGTTTTTTTCTAGAATATTTAAAAATGCTTATGAATGTTTATAAATCGTTTTTATAAATATTTTGAAAAAATTTATATATGAATGAATATACTTTCTTCATTTGAAAATGGCATAAAAAACCGCTCCTCGATGAATAAAAACTCAAAGAGGAGCGGGTTTCCTTGTGTATCAAAATAATTGTTGCACGAGTGTTGATTATCCATTATTTTACTAAAAATATAGAATCATATGGCTGACCACAAGCTTTTCTGCCTTTTCCCTCGAACAAGAACGCCGGCGGGCAAATGACATTTGCCCGCAAAGCGTTCATTGTTCGAGGAGGGCATGCGTACAGCATGCCCGTCGGCAAACGTACCGTTTGCCGACAACGGCAGAAAAGCTAGGAATAGAGCGATGCCAACTGGTTCTTATTGGTTAATCAACACGCCTGTAATTGTTGTCGTTTTTACTCCTTCACTTTCGGTTCGGTCGTTACGTATGTCCCCGCGAGGAAGTCGTGAATCGCTCGCTTATCTTCGCGAGCTGCTACCATAATAGCACTGACTAAGAAAGCAATCCCTAGCGTAAGCCCATAAATAAGGTAGGCGACAAAGGAGCGCAAAAACATCGCGCCAACGCCAAGTTTCTCCCCGTTTACCTTCACGATGCGAATGCCGACGATTTTCTTCCCTACTGTATACCCTGACCACGCAACCGGGATAAGCCACATGTATAAGATATTCATGAGCGAAGTGAACCAATTTCCTTCTGCTTTTCCAGTAATTAAATAACCAATAATGCTTAACGGAATACCGATAATAAGACCGTCTAAAAAACTTGCAAGCAATCGTTTCCAAAAGCCCGCTGGTTTTGTCACCATGCGCTTCACTCCTTTCGTTTTGCTACTATTACTATATGCTTTACACATGCGCCTCATTCGAAGACAAGCTGCGCTACTCTAGTTCTTTTTCTAATTTTCCAAGCAACATGAGCCGATACATCCGAAAATCTGCCCGTAGCGACCAAAGCGGATGGCCGAACGTCGCCGGCTTATTCCCTTCGATAAAGAAATGGCTAATCCAAGCAAACGAATACGCCACGACTGGAGCGGCTAATATCCACCAAGCGTTCCATGTTACAACCGCCGTGACAAGAAAAATAAACACAAAACTAGTCCCGATAAAATGCCAAACCCTCGTTGCTCGTTTGCGATGCTGCGATAAATAAAACGGCCAAAACTCTTCATAGTTTTTAAACTCCATTGGCATACCTCCAAATTTAAACGCTTTTATTTTTCTATTCTACTTACGTAAAAAAATTCCTTTTTTATTATTTCTATGCATTCATGCCTAAAAAAATTGCGGCCATTCGTCTAAACGATGACCGCGATTTTTTGGTAAACAATGAGTCTTGACCGTATTCTTTTTATTGATTATTCCGCTCACTTAATTGAAGGGAGATTGTCATGCGTTTGCCGTTACGTAAAATGTGGAGTTGAACAGTTTCGCCAACTTTTGTATTCGTATATAAGTATTTTCTTAATTCGCTGACGTTGTTAACGGTTGTGTCGTTAATCGCTGTAATAACATCCTTCGCTTGCAGCCCTGCTTTGGCAGCTGGCGAAGAGGCCTCTACCGCTGTGACAACGACTCCGTTCGTTTCATTTTCTGGCAATCCAAGTTGCTCAAAACGAACATCCGCTGGGATTTCGCTGACATCTCGCAGTCCGACCCCAAGATACGGGCGTTTAATTTTTCCATATTGCATCAACTGCTCAATAATTGGTTTCGCATCTTGAATTGGGATGGCAAATCCTAGCCCCTCTACCCCCTCTTGGGCAATTTTCAAACTGTTAATGCCGATAACTTGTCCAGCACTATTAATCAATGCTCCGCCGCTATTGCCAGGGTTAATCGCGGCATCGGTTTGAATGACGTTCAACTCCCACTCCCCTGCCGATGTTGAAACAGGAATCGTTCGTTTACCGCTGACAATCCCTTCTGTTACTGTTCGCGACAAATCTAAGCCGAGCGGGTTGCCAATTGCCGCGACTGGCTCGCCGATACGAAGGGCAGACGAATCACCAAAGCTAGCGACTTTTTGCACATGTGTTCCGTCAATTTTTAATACCGCTAAATCTGTTAGCGGATCCGCACCGACAACCGTCGCTTGAACACGTTTCCCTTTTCCAAGCGATACTTCTACTTTATTCGCCCCTTCAATGACGTGATTGTTCGTGACAATGTAGGCGCTATTCCCTTCTTTTTTAAAAATAACGCCTGATCCAGTGCCAGCTTCTTGCTCGGAAGAAGAGCCAGAGAAAAAGTCCATTTGTTTTTGAATGTTGACAACACCAACGACTGCATCGGCTACTTGATTGATGGCCGTAATCATATTGTTTGCAGTGCTAGCCGTTTGTTGAAGCGATAGAGTATTTTGTGTTGTTTCTTGCTTTGTTTCCGTTGAAGCAGTTTCTGTTTGTTTCACTTTTGTAGATAGCATTCCTACATGCGGTGCGGCATAGAGCGTCACCCCACTTCCAATCACTGCTCCGATGATGGAAGCAGATAAAACAGAGAAAAATCCTCGCTTTTTCACTGGTGGTGTCGTGTATTCATACGGTGTCATGTTCATCACTATTCCTCCTTGCTGCATTTCGTTTTCTAGTTTCAGTGTAAAAAAGAAAAGTGAAAATATGGTGAAAACAAACAAGCACTTTTAAACACCCTTGACAAATCAACTAATAATTGTTAATATACCTTATGGGGTATAAGAATGGAGGGATGTATTCAGCGACATGGAACTATTGCTTGCTCTAGTTGTTAGTACAATCATATACGAGCTGTATATACGATACGTGCCAGTTTGCGGCGTTTCCATGATTTCAAAGACGCAACTACCTAATATAAAACACGCTGCTGTCATTGACTTGCGCGAATATAACGAGGCAACGGCACTTCCTGTTCCAACGGCAATTCCTTTGCCACTATCGTACATCAAGCGTAATTACCATCAAATTCCTTATAAAGAGGTTATTTTGATTACATCTGATGCGATTACGACAAATTTAGGGGTACGCAAGTTGAAGCGATACGGTTTTCAAATAAAGGGAGTATGTTGCTTAGAAATCAACCCAACAATAAAAACAGCATAAATTTTATGGGAGGGGCTACTAATGAAAAAAATGGTTATCGTCGGCGGAGTTGCAGGGGGAGCTACCGCCGCAGCGCGTTTGCGCCGGTTAAGCGAAAAATATGAGATCGTTATGTTTGAACGTGGGGAATATATTTCTTTCGCCAATTGCGGATTGCCGTATTATATTGGCGAAGTCATTACCGACCGGAAAAAACTATTAGTGCAGACGGTCGAAGGCATGTCCAAACGGTTTAAACTTGATATTCGCAACTTTAGCGAAGTGACGGCCATTCATCGCGACCGCAAAACGGTTGCCGTGAAGCATGTCTTGTCAGGAGAAGAGTACGAAGAAACATACGATGTACTCATTTTATCCCCTGGCGCAAAGCCAATTGTGCCGCCAATTCCAGGCAGCGAGACAGCCGACGCGCTCTTCACACTTCGCAACGTGCCAGATACAGATAAAATTAAGGCATACGTCGATCAACAACAGCCAAAACACGCTGTCGTCATCGGCGGTGGATTCATCGGCGTCGAAATGGCTGAAAACTTAGCCGAACGCGGGGTAAACGTTACACTCATCGAACGGGCAAATCAAGTAATGCCGCCAATCGACTATGAAATGGCAGCGATTGTGCATACGCACATGAAAGAACACGGTATTCAACTTATGTTAGAAGATGGCGTACAATCGCTTGAAAATAACGGTCGCCGCATCGTCTTAACGAGCGGGCAAGTGATTGATACCGATATGATTATTTTAGCCATTGGGGTGCAGCCAGAAAGTCAACTAGCAAAAGAAGCAGGGCTTGAATTAGGCATCCGCGGTACAATTAAAGTGAATGAGCATTTACAAACGTCCGACCCGAACATTTACGCGATTGGCGATGCGATTGAAGTGAAAAACTACATTCACGGTTTTGAAACGTTCGTTCCGCTCGCGTGGCCGGCAAACCGGCAAGGGCGGCTCGTTGCCGACCATATTCACGGAATCGATGTAAAATATAATGGTACGCTCGGAACAGCAATTGCGAAAGTGTTTGATTTAACGGTTGCGGTGACAGGAAATAACGAAAAAACGTTAAAACAGCTCGGCATTCCGTACGAAGTCGTCCACATTCATCCAATGAGCCATGCAAGCTATTATCCAAACGCCCAGCAAATGACGCTAAAGCTCATTTTCGATAAACAAACAGGAAAAATTTACGGAGCACAGGCGGTTGGAAAAGATGGGGTGGACAAACGTATTGATGTCATTGCTACTGCTATTAAAGGTGGATTGACTGTTCGCGAATTGCCAGATTTAGAACTTGCTTATGCGCCTCCGTTCTCCTCTGCGAAAGACCCGGTAAATATGGCTGGGTACGTAGCATCGAATGTGATGGACGGTATTGGGACGGTACAATGGCACGAAATTGATGACATTGTGGCTAGCGGTGGCTTCCTCGTCGATGTCCGCACCCCACTGGAAGTGGCACGCGGCGCTATCGATGGGTCTGTCAACATTCCGCTCGACGAACTTCGCGAGCGATTGCATGAATTACCGAACGACCAACCGATTTATGTCACTTGCCAAGTTGGACTACGCGGCTATTTAGCCACTCGTATTTTGCAAGAAAACGGATTTGTCGCGAAAAACTTAGATGGCGGCTACAAATTGTACTCCTCCGTATTTAGGGCGAAATAAAAGGGTGTCCTTAGGGCACCCTTTTTTAAATCGTCCATTGATCGTGAACAATCCCCACTAAATACCATGTTTCTCCTTGTTTTTCCAATACAAGCCGTAAGCTTCTCCAATCCATTCCGTTATATTGCTTATCAAAACCGGTAAAATGAAACTCGACAAATACGGCGTTCGGGTATACGTCATGAATGTTTTCTATTGTATTTCCCTTCCCGATCACCACATTGTTCCCAATTATATGCGGGTTAGCAAAATCAACATCATATACAAATTTATGAAAATAGTCTTGGAATGTCATGTCAATCGGCTGTCCGGAACCGTCAAACGTACCAAAATGATAAATATGCTTGCTTTCCATTAAAGAAGGAAGTTCGGTTTTCTTAAAAACAACGTCGCTGTCGGGGTTAACATGACCGTACGGGCTAAAACGCACTCCTTTTTCTGGATGAACGTATGTCGCTACTTTTTTCATGTCTTTTGCTTGAAGTGCTGTTACTACATCAAGCGCCGTATGCAGCACATCCTTGTTCACGTGTTGTTCGGACATTTTTTTCGTCAATTTTTCGTTTTCTTGTTTAAGTTCATGGATGACTTTTTGTTGTTCTTTCACTTGCGCTTTTAATGCATTTATTTGTACGCCGTCATTTGTCTTATTCGTGCAGCCAGAAATGACAGTCACCAGAAAAATACTGACAAGCAGCCATTTTCGTTTCATTATCTTCTTCCCACCTTTTTGATTCGTAAACGCTTTCGTTTTATGATATAGTGAAAGCAACTCGTTGTAAAGGAGTGACAAACATGCTCAAACTTCTTCCTAAATTTCCCTTCCGTTGGGTTTGGTTAACCGGTGGCATTTTTCTTCTACTATTTATTGTACTTTTATTGTCGCGTTTTATGTTGCATATGGAAATCGATTCAAAAAATGTTACTGCTTTTTCGCTTATTTCACTCCTTTTAGCCATTGCAGCTGGAATTGGCGGTTTTTTCGGTGGGACAACTTACTTCTCCGTTTCACTTACCTTTTATGCAGGAGGAGTCTTTTATTTACTTTACCTTTCATGGACGCGAGCAAATGACGGGTGGAGTGATTTAACAAGCATCATTTCCTTTCTTTTTGTTGCAGGGCTCGGCATCGTTTTCGGTGTTGTAGCGCAATTAATTCGTATATTAACGAAGCGACAATGACACATACACAATCTATGCCCAAAACGTTATTTTCAAATTTCTGTGAATCATTTATAATATGGATGGGAAACGATTATCTCCACACGTTCTGCACGACAACACCATCTTTTTCCTCAATCACTTACTCTACACGCTCGTTTCCCCATTTCTCAAAGAAAGGAGCGATTCATCACCACACGCCGCTTTTCCATGGTTACCATCGTGTATTTTTCGTAGAAGGAGGGATTTCTTTGGAAGTGATATTGCAGAAAATTTTGGACAAGCTCCAAATTATTGAACATGAAGTAAGCGACATCAAAACGAACATGGCAACAAAGCAGGAGCTGGAAGAAGTAAAGCAGAACTTCACAACAGAGCTTGAGGACATTAAAGCCAACATGGCAACAAAACAAGAGCTCGAAGATGTGAAGAACAGTTTCACAAAAGAATTGGAAGATATTAAAGCAAATATGGCGACGAAACAAGAACTGGGAGAAGTAAAGCAGGACTTCACAACAGAGCTTGAGGACATTAAAGCCAACATGGCGACAAAACAAGAGCTCGAAGACATTAAAGCCAACATGGCAACAAAACAAGAGCTCGAAGACATTAAAGCCAACATGGCAACAAAACAAGAGCTCGAAGACATTAAAGCCAACATGGCAACAAAACAAGAGCTCGAAGACATTAGAGCCAACATGGCGACAAAACAAGAGCTCGAAGACATTAGAGCCAACATGGTTACGAAGCAAGAGTTTATCTTTGTTCAACAAGCAGTGCTTGAGACGAATGAAATTGTTAAGAAAATAGAACAAAACATGGAAAAGCACGAACGAATTTTAGATCTTCTTTCTAGACGTTCAATTGAACACGAAGCAGCTATTTCTAGCATTCGTCTTATTAAGGCAATCGAGTAGGAGGGGGTGATTAACCCCCGACCTCTCACACCACCGTACGTACCGTTCGGTATACGGCGGTTCCACTAAGATTGACGCAGAAATTCGTAGCGATTATACAGACTTTTCAGCCCTCGTTGGCTCCAATAGGAGTTGTCGAGGGTTTTGTGTAGAATTGGGCTGTGGGCGATTCGCCAGTATTTCTTTCTGGTGTTTCCCCATTCGTATGCTTTGTATTCTGGAATCCCTAATCCAATCAGCTTTCTAACTCTTGTTTTAGGTTTCTTCCATTGTTTCCATTCACACATTCTCAGCCTTCTTCTTATCCACTCGTCTATTTCTTTGAATTTGCTCGGGGTATCTGCTAGCGCGAAGTATCCGCACCATCCTGTGAGGTATTGGTTCAGTCTTTCCACCCTTACTTCCATCGGATAAGGCTTCGACCGAGAAGTTATTTCTCGTATTTTTCTTTTCAGCCGTTCCATGCTTTCTTTGGCTATTCGCACCTTTGGATCTTTGTGAAAGGTGAAACTGAACCCTAGAAACTTCCGTTTCCACGGACGGTCTACTGCTGATTTCTCTCTGTTTACCTTCAATTTTAGGTGCTGTTCGAGGAAGGTCGATACCGATTTCATCACACGCTGTCCTGCTTTCCATGACTTCACATAGATGTTGCAGTCATCCGCATATCGGACAAATTGGTGCCCCCTTGCTTCCAACTCTTTGTCCAATTGGTCTAGGAGAATGTTGGATAGAAGTGGACTAAGCGGTCCTCCCTGCGGTGTTCCTTCTTCCGTTATTTGGACAACCCCATTTATCATGACTCCTGATTGAAGATATTTTCGTATCAACTTCAGTAGGATGCGGTCTTCGATTCGCTTGGCGAGTATCCCCATCAATTGGTCGTGATTGACTTTATCAAAGAATTTCTCTAAGTCTATATCGACCACCCAGCGGTAACCCTCTTTGATATATTCTTTCGCCTTCCTTACCGCATCATGAGCCCTCCGATTCGGACGAAACCCATAACTATTTTCCGAAAAGGTTGGGTCAAAGATTGGGGTTAACACTTGAGCGATTGCTTGTTGAATGAAACGATCTGTCACGGTAGGTATTCCTAACATCCTCACTCCGCCATTTGGTTTCGGGATTTCGACACGACGTACGGGTGCAGGTTGGTAGGTTCCTGTTCTTAACTCTTCCCGGAGGGAGTCCCAGTTTTCATAGAGATGTCTTCGTAGGTCTTTTACGGACATTCCATCGATGCCGTGACTTCCTTTATTTTGTTCCACTCGTTTGAGCGCCGTTAGAAGATTTCCACGTGACAAGATTCGTTCCATTAACATCTTCGCTTCCCTTTCTACGTGAACGAAGGTTCTCCTTATGCCAGTTCCTGCTCCACCCTCTTAGAGTCCCCCACGGGATTCACCGCTTCCTCCTCTAAGTAAGTCCTTTCGGATTGTCTGTGTTCTTCACAGGTACTGAATGCGTAGATTTCGTTCTCTCTTCATGGTTCAGTCCTTCCCACCCTTTCTCGAGCAAGGATGGTACTATGACCTCTGCTGACTTCTGATTGTTCAGCTATCCATCACTGGATAGGTTGCCAAGGGAACTCGGCATTCCAATCAGACCTCCCCGGGTAAGAGTGCAGTCTTTCCTTCCATCCATCTGCTTCATTTACTCGATATCACCTTCGGCAGAAAGGGCTTTGTTTTGTCGCGCAAACTCACCCAATGATACCTAGCCTCTTATGAAGTTCGTGTTCCTCAGACCGGAAGTTTGCCGCTCGCTTCCTTCAGATTCCGCGTCACCACGGACACCCTTGCGTTAAGCTAACTGCTACTTCTGCCTTCGCAGTTCGGGACTTTCACCCTATAGACTACACCCATGCCGGACGCACACGTGAGCAAGGAGAGAGGGTTGCCTCTCTCCTTAATTCGATAGCGGGAGCTGAACGGTAAATTCCGCGCCTTCTCCTAATTGGCTATGAACAGAAATTTTTCCTTGGTGAATTTTTACAATATTGTCTGCAATCGCTAGCCCTAACCCACTGCCACCAACAGCACGGTTGCGCGATTTATCTGCCTTGTAAAAGCGTTCAAAAATACGCAGCTGATCTTCTTCGGCAATGCCAGGACCATTGTCTGAAACAGTAACAATAGCGGTGTTGTCTTGTTGCTGGAGCTGAATTGTAATCGTCCCACCTTGTGGGGTAAACTTAATCGCATTATGAAGCAAGTTCAACCACACTTGGCTTAGCAAATCTTCATCTGCCGTAATGACTACCTTCTCAAGCATGGCACACATTTCAATCTCTTTTTCCATCCACTGTGGCTCACATTTGAGGATGAGTGACTGCAATTGTTTATCTAGGCGGTAAGATGTAGGCTGAAACGGATATCGGTCAGAATCTAACATCGCCAAACGCAACAAATTATCGCTCAACTTCGACAGACGGACGCATTCTGTTTCAATAATGTCGAGATAATGGATTCGCTGTTTGTGAGACAAATGTTCGTTTTTTAACGCCCGAGCAAACCCACGAATCGAAGTAAGCGGTGAACCGATCTCATGAGAAACATTTGAAATAAAATTATTGTTACGAATGCTCAACTACCTTAATTTTTTAAGGACAATAGAAGCGTTTACGTTTGCTTGTGTTCCTCCTATTACAGACGCAAGACCAACTGCTGCAGCAGAAGAATGATTTCGAAGGGTAAGAACATCGTTGGCTGCCATAGCAATTATAGCTTGACCGTTGTTTTGCTGAGTACCGGCACCTGAACCGTAGACTGTTCCTGGAACCAATACTCCATTTAAAAATAGTGCGAATTGGTTGGGTTCTGTACCTGACACAGAGAAAGTAACCTCGTAGTCTCCCGGGGTAGTAACTACAATTTGAGCGGTTCCGGGGATATGCGTAATCCCAGGTGTCAGTATTCCATTTGAATCAAAAAGGACGTCAGCCTCTATAGCTACCGTTTGAGGAGTTAAGTTATAAATATACCCGTATTCGGATAATCCACCTCGATCTGGTGGTCCTGATGTTACAGGTCCATGTACTGTCACCGCTCGCCCGTTAATACAACCACACCTTACTTTTGGCTTATTATTACCATTACAATTTTCCCCTATATGTTCTGACAATATGTTTCACCTCTTGTCACTAAGATACCTCAGTATATGAAGAGGGTCATAAGTTTGTTTAGACAAGTTATGGGTTAAGTGCTTATATATATAAAAAATAGACCTTTTAAGCATCCAAACCAAAAGTTATACTTGTGTTCAGTCATAATAAAGTCATTCGTCAACTACCCCCACTTAGCTAACGCTTGAAGTGGAGGCTTGCAACTCCCCAGAAGTGCGAGCGGACTTCGTCCTCCTTCCTTGACTTGGGGTTGCATCATGGGGCAGGTTGACGACTACCCAACGACGCAAGGGATCCTTGTGTCGTTCCTTCAACGATGTACTCCATTCCTTTTCGTTGAAGGTTCATGGCACCAATGCGGTCATCGTTTGATGTGTATCCGCATGTTCGGCAACAAAAGGTGTGTGTACGTTTCTTTCGGTTGGCTTTTTCCGTATGCCCACACTTTGGACATGTCAAAGATGTGTAATGTGGAGCAACCACAATCACTTTTGCCCCATGCAAACGTGCCTTATACTCTAATAGGTGACGGAACTGATAGAAAGCCCACGATACGGTTTCATATCGGTCATGGATACATACGCGTTCTGTTTTTTCACGAATGCCTGTTAAATCTTCTAATACAAAAAGGGTACGTTCTCCATATTGACGAACGAGTGCCTTCGTGACGGCATGGTTCACATCCGTCATCCAACGGTTTTCTCGTTGTCCGATTTTTTTCAACTTCCGACGCGCAGAAGCCGTACCTTTTTGCTGGAGGGTTTTTCGCATTCGTTTGTACTTCGCACGCATATGCTTGATTTTTCGTCCGTTAAAAAAGGTTGTTTTCCCTTGCGAATCATAAGCTACTGCAAGAAAGTTAACCCCTACATCGACACCGACCACTTGGCGAATGTGGTGTTCATCCACTGTTGGAATCGTTTTGGTCATGGGGATGTGCAAAAAGAATTTGTTATGCTTATAGACGAGTTTTGCTGTACCAAACGTCCATGAGCCATCAAAATATTGTTCCATGCCTTTTGGTTCGAACGGCACTTTGATTCGTCCTTCTAGTGTATTGACAGAAAATACACCTTGAACAAGCGAATAATCTCGATTCCAAACAATGTCATATTCAGGTTTTTTAAAGCGAATCAATGTCCATTCATGACCATTGCTTTTTAGGGAACGGTATCTAGCGATAACGGTCTTGATCACAGATTGCGCCATTTGCGAACGCAACGCGTAGTTTGCTCGAAGTTGACGATAGGTCATGTCGTGCAACTTGGCTTGTACAAGCACTTTTGTGTCAAAAATCACAACAGATACAGCGTTGCATGCTTGTCGATAAGCGGAAAGGGTGGCTTTCAATAATTGTGCTTGTTCCGCTGTTGGGTAAATTTTTATTTTGGCTGTTAACGTCATGTCCATTTGTCTCACCTCTATTTCACTAAATATATTTTTTAGTGATACAAAAACACAAAAAAAGCGATTCCTCCCCCACTTACTCCCTTTGGTCGTTAAAGTGAGGGTCTCCTCGCCAAAGATGATGAATCGCTCATTTTCTCGATTTTTGATTCGATTTTTTCTGCCATTACTTTATTATGTTTGAGAATAAAGTTGTGGCAGGGAATGAGGGGAAAGGCTTGAAGATGAAGGGTTTCCCCTTTTCCCTCTTTCCTTTCCCTTGCCTTGCTCCTGCCCTTTTGCACAACTTTATTTTGATTTTGGCGGAAGTTTATTGTGAATGGCAAGAGTTTATTTTGGCTTTACAATAAGTTCTAGTTTCGCAACACATTCGACATGGCTCGAGAGGACAGCATTGATGTCATTGGCTGATTTTTGACCCCTACGTATAAGGGAACATATCAATAGGTTTTTTTCTGTTTTTCCGGAAACCGACGTTCGCGGGAACATATCAAACAAACTTCACAAGAACGATCACCCTTTATATAAAAATTTTCCAAGGTACTAATGAAACTATTAATATCCAAAAGACTATAATTGGTATTGCATAGTACCACTTTTTAGGTTTTCCATCTTTCCACATACCTTCTGCTTCAGTTTTGCATATCTCCATTATTTCATCTGGAATAAATTTTATTGCCAAAGCTGCCAACAATGGAAGAATGATAAGATCATCCAGATACCCTAACACAGGTATAAAATCAGGAATGACATCAATCGGTGACAATGCGTACCCTACAGTAATCCCTGCAATAATCTTAGCAGCAATTGGCGTATCTTTTCTCTTCATTGCGATGAAAAGCGCAGGAATATAAATTTTTATAGCCTTTGCTTTCTCCTTAAGATTCATTTCTCGTACTCCTTTATTAAGATTTCACCTGATGGCTATTCTTTATCATATTGTTCATCTTGAAATAAAGAATTATGGCTATCAATTCTGTAACGCAAGTAAAAGCAATAATCATTCCAATCAAATTCATATCGTAGAACAATCCCATTAATGTGGCTCCACCGAGCAGAGCCAATCCATAGCTGGTGTTGAATACACCATATCCTGTGCCCCTCTTATCAAATGGTGTTATATCCGCAATGGCAGAACGCATGACCGTTTCATGTGCTCCCATGACTATACCAAAAACAATCATACCAATAACGATGAGTGTTGCTGAATCGCTCAATGTCAAAACAGGTAATAACATTGTCATGAACGGAATTGCCATCAAAACCAGAATACCTCCAGTTCTCCTTTCCGTCTTCATTTTAAGTCGATCATAAGCTTTCCCGACAAGTAGTGCTGCAGCAGCATCTACAATCATTGCTGCCGAATACACCAGTGTTATATTCCCGTCAGACATCAGGTTATTCGCCTTCAGATGATAACCCACTGTGCTGAAATTCACAAAGCCTAATGTGCAAAAGAAGGTGAAGACAGTATAGATCCAGAAAATTGGTTTGAGGTGCTCTGAATGAAAATCTTTTTTTACAACTGCAGGTATGAGATGATCACGCTTAATCCTTCTGTAGGCATACATCAGGAAT
This sequence comes from Anoxybacillus amylolyticus, assembly GCF_001634285.1. GTDB lineage: Bacteria > Bacillota > Bacilli > Bacillales > Anoxybacillaceae > Anoxybacteroides > Anoxybacteroides amylolyticum. The sequence continues at coordinate 757,977 of NZ_CP015438.1, read as the reverse complement.
AGCATCAGAATTATAAATGGTGCGAAAAGTGATTTGTACCCTAACTGGTACTGTGTAATACCGTTCTTACCAGTAAAATAAAAGACTGCTGTAAAAATAAGAGGACCAATGAATGCGCCAATCTGGTCTAGGGCTTCCTGAAGTCCAAAAGCAAATCCTACCCCAATCTGATTTTCTGCAACTCCTGAAAGAATGGTATCTTTAGCCGGACTTCGCAGAGCCTTTCCGATTCGCTCCATCAATATTAGCACAACGAGAATATTCCAGTTCATCGTGAATCCTATAAGAGGAACAACCAGCAGCATACCATAACCAAGAAACATAAAAGGCCAGTGCCTGCCGCTCCTATCAGACAAAACTCCTGCGACGAGCCTAAGAAAATATCCAAGGAACTCCCCTATACCAAAGACCAGACCGACTTGAGCCGCGCTGATACTCAGTAAATTTAAATACTGACTGTTGGCGCTTCTTGCTGCTTCATAAACTACATCTCCAAGCATACTTATAATGCCAAATATGATGATCACCGTAACGGCCGGTGTAAAACGATTTTTAGATTGATTACTCATATTCTGTGACCTCCCTTATCATTATTCTTCTTCATTTGCTTTATAAACCTTGTCACTAAACTCATCTAGCAATTGCTTGCATCTTTGCAGAACTTCCTCTGCTTGTTCTTTTAATGGGGCAACAAAAAAGTCTCTTAATGTTATCTTCTTTAACCACTCCACAAGCTTACTGTATTCATCTTCGTTTTCTTCAAGCTCAACAAATGTAAAGTTTTTTCTTTCCGTTTCCTTCTCAATTTCACGAAAGTAATCATCGCATTTATCCAAAAACTCCTGATACTCTTCATCTCGTACTTTGTTGAACAGATTAACGATATCTTCGTCACTCCCTGCATTAAGGAAATCAGCATTTGCAATATAAGCGCTGCCACCATTTTCGATTATTTCTTTTGATATTTCATTGAAGGTTTCTAAATGCTCTTCTGAAACAGGAAGAGCCCACATCGATTGCCCAATGCTAACAGATCCGCATTTTTTTAATTTTCTCCACACACTTACCCTTACGCTCGATTGTTCTTTTGGTAAAGTGAAATTCAATATCAACCATTCTTTATCGTACAAAATATCCACCCGCCTAATGTAATACTCATTACTTGTAATACTCGTTACATTCTATCAATCATCTATAATATTGTCAACGGCAAAAAAATACCGCCAGCTAGAAAATAATTCTCCTCTACTGGCGGTCACCATATATTTTTATCTCGAATGTATAGCTCAACGTTGGACTGAAATTTTACTTACAGTGTCATCGAAGACGTTTATCTTTTCAATAAGCTTTTAACAAGCTCCTCATACTAATCCCACATGACTATAGTTACCGTATCTACATAAAGAGTCTTTTTCCCACATTTAGGGCATGGGAAGGATGCTAAGAGCTCATGTTTTTCATCCGCATCACAGTCCTCTGTAAAGTCACAATTAACTCTCTCAAGTACAGATTTACATTTAGTGCATTTATACTCAGGTTCGAAACTTCCCCCGGGATAATCGTAAACGTCAAATAGCCCCCACCTTTTTGAAGGCCGGGGCTTGGGGTATTATTTATATAAATGCACATTGAAGTGTTAACATTTTTCGACTGTCGGGCGACCGAACAACACCGCTCCCAGACAAATGAATTTGTCTGGGAGGCGGCTCGTTGTTCGGTTCTCTGTCACGCGAATGCGTGACGCAGGCAAGCCTTTGGCTTGCCTCCGACAGTCGAAAAAATAAGTTAAACTCCCCAGTTGCATGTATATAGTTAGCTGCTGAAAAGCAATACATGAAACAGGGAGTGTGGTTGACCAAGGAAGCATTTGATCCAATGCGTTCTTGTCTGACAAATCCATATTGGGAAGCTTCTCAAAAAGATAGCGAAGGTAGTAATATGGATGTAAATGATTCGCTTTCGCTGTCTCCACTATGCTGTAGATGATGGCACTTGCCCGTGCACCTTGTGGTGTATTAGCGAAAAGCCAATTTTTCCTTCCGAGGCCCACCGATTTGATCGAGCGTTCGCTGCGATTATTATCGATCTCCAGTCGCCCATCCTCTAAAAAGGCCACTAATTTATCCCATTGGTTCAGACAATACGCAATGGCTTTTCCTAATGCGCTCTTTGGCAACACGTGCTGTTTTTGCTTTTGAAGCCATGACAAAAAAGCGTCTATGATGGGTTTGCTTTGCTTTAGACGTTCTTCCTACCGATCGTTAAGATCTAATTTTTTTAATTTACGTTCCACCGCAACACGAACAGACCTGCTCTTCATCGGATAAACGGTATTCGACCGTTTCGACAGGAAGGTTTTCCAGCATCGCTTCGCGTTGACCGCGTGTTTTCCGACGGCGCTGATAACGAATGGACTCCAACGTAGGTTCCGGCAACTCAAGGTTGGATTCGTTTTCTACTTCGTTGAATAGTTCCAATTGACCAGGAAGGGTTTTTTCGCTCGAAACGCCAAAGCGTTTATGTTGCAGAAGGCGAAGTTGTTCTTCATACCATTTTAATTTGGCTTCCAACTCCTGTTGCTTTTTTAGTTCCGCCTGTCATTCTGCATTTTGCTTTTCCAGCATTTCTAAGCGTTGGAGGAGATCTTCAATTATCCTTTTTTGTCTTCAGCTACTTGACAAAGCGAAAATTTTTTTTTATGCAAAGCTAATGGGCACGGATATAGGGGCAAAACTAGGTGGGGAGAATTTGACGCTTACGTCTAAAAAAAGGTGTAGATGGTCGCGAACATTTCTATCGCTTGGATATGGGAAAAACGACAGTCAGGAATAAGGTTCGTGGTATAACATCAAACGAGGAGCTTGATAGAATTTTCTATACTGATGCTATGCGAGAAGACTAAATTATACATCTATCCTGTCTCCTCAACCCCTATAAAAATAGGCGTTATCTAATCTGTCAACTCAACCCTATCGCTTTTAGGCCAGTTGATATGTTCCCGCAAACAATAAAAATAAGGGCTTCCTGACACTGTCTCCTCAGGCAGAACAGCCAAAAGAAAAGAACAATGTCTGGAAACCTTTTGTTTATGGGCGTTTTCAGCCCTACTCATTTCTCCACCCTTGACATCAATACTACGCACTCCACATGCACGGTGTGTGGGAACATGTCGACCGGCTGGACTTCAAGTGTTTTGTATCCATCGTCTTCGAGGATACGCAAATCGCGGGCGAGGGTGGATGGGTTGCATGAAACATAGACGATGCGCTTCGGTTTCATGGCGATCATCGTCTGTAATAGCGTTTCGTCACAGCCTTTGCGCGGCGGGTCGACGACGATGCAATCGGCTTTCACCCCTTGTTCATACCATCTCGGAATGACCGCTTCCGCTTCGCCAACGGCAAATTCGACGTTTGTAATGCCGTTTAGCGCTGCATTTCGCTTTGCATCCTCAATCGCCTCCGGAACAACTTCGACTCCATACACTTTCTTTGCTTTTTTCGCTAAAAAGAGCGAAATCGTCCCGATGCCGCAATAGGCGTCAATGACCGTTTCCTCTCCTGTCAATTCGGCATATTCAAGCGCTTTTTCATACAACACTTTCGTTTGTTCAGGGTTCACTTGATAAAACGAACGAGCAGAAATAGCAAAACGAATGTCACCGATATAATCGTAAATGTGTTCCGAACCCCAAAGAACGCGCGTATCTTCCCCCATAATGACATTTGTTCGCTTCGGGTTAATATTTTGCACAATCGATTTTACATTTGGGATGCGATCAATAATCGCCTCAATAATTTTCTTTTTATGCGGCAACTCTTCCGTGCGTGTAATCAAAACGACCATTACCTCTTTCGTCGTTGCCCCATAGCGAGCCATAATGTGGCGAAGGACACCTTTATGCGTTTGTTCGTTGTAGGCTGGGATGTTATATTGCTCGCAAATCTGCTTCACCGTTTGAACGACGATATCGTTCATTTCCTGTTGGATCAAACACGCGTCCATATCGATAATGTCATGGCTGCGCTCTTTGTAAAAACCGGCAACGAGTCCCCCTTCACGCTCACCAACAGGAACTTGCGCTTTATTGCGGTACCGCCACGGATCACTCATGCCGAGGACAGGATGAACAGCGACATCTTCAATCTTTCCGATGCGCGCAAGCACTTCTTTTACATGTTTATACTTCGCCTTTAGCTGCCCTTCATAGCTTAAATGTTGCAGTTGGCAGCCTCCGCATTGCTTGTAAATCGGACACGGAGCGTCGACGCGATCCGGGCTCGGTTCATATAGCTCAATTAAACGCCCATAGCCATAGCCTTTTTTCACTTTAATGACTTTAATTTTTGCTTTTTCCCCCGGTAGCCCGTTCGCCACGAAAATCGGAAAACCGTCAATTTTTGCCACGCCGGCGCCATCGTGCGTCAAATCTTCAAAAATGACATCATAGTATTCGTTTTTTGCAACTGGAGCTTCTACTTTTGCCATTGTTTCTACTTCCTTTTCGTGAAAATGCTGCATTGATTGTATCACACGATTGGTGTGAACACAAAAAGAGAGCAGGATTTTCACTTAAAATCCTGCCCTCATCTGCTCAGCCTTTTCCTTTGGAACAAACACTTCTAAATGTCGATATAAATTGACGAACTCACCCGGCAACAAGCCCCCGTATTCGCCGTCCAAATTGAGCTGCATATTGTTCGGGGCGGTTACTTTAATACGGTTGGCTTTTGTGTATATTAGATTCGGGTCGTTAATATGCTCCCCTCTCGAAGCGAGCGTCACGATGCGGATAAATTCCGCCAAATTCGTCTTCTTTAAAATAATTAAATCAAACATCCCGTCATTTAACGACGAATCGGGCGCCAATTTTTCAAACCCACCGACGGAATTGGTGAGCGACACTAAAAACAACATAATTTCACCTTCATACACTTTCCCGTCATACTCAATTCGCGCTTCGGTCGCTTTAATCGACGGTAACATTTCAATCCCTTTTAAATAGTAAGCAAGCTGCCCAAGCATCGTTTTTAGCTTGCTTGGCACTTCATACGTCAACTCGGTGAGACGACCACCACCGGCAATGTTAATAAAATAGCGCGTCTTCCCTTCGTTCATCACACAGCCGATATCAATCGGCACCGCTTCCCCCGTCGTAATGACTTCACATGCTCCTTCGATCGTGCGCGGCACCGCGATCGCCCGCGCAAAATCGTTCGTCGTGCCAACCGGAATGATGCCCAGCTTCGGTCGGTATTCTTGGCTAGCAATGCCGTTGACGACTTCATGAATCGTCCCATCCCCCCCAGCAGCAATAACAAGGTCAAATTGGCGTTCAACTGCCGCCCTAGCAGCTTTTGTGGCATCCCCCGCTCCCGTTGTCGCATGGCAAGAGGTTTCATATCCTGCCTGCTCAAGCTGAATGAGCACGTCCGGCAAATGCTTCTTAAACAGTTCTCGTCCTGACGTTGGGTTATAAATAATTCTGGCACGTTTCATCCCCATCATCCTATTTCATTTATTTTTCCATCATTTAACATCATACCAAATGAACGAGCGCGTTGCAATTGCTTCGCATAAAAGAAAGCCAGCTCCACTGAGCCAGCTTACTGAAACATTTCATACCAAATTTTTATCACAGTTGCGACGATAAGCGCAAGTAAGATATATTCAAGGTAAACGTCAAATAGCCCCCACCTTTTTGAAGGCCGGGGCTTGGGGTCTTATTTAGTTAGCTGCTGAAAAGCGATACATGAAACAGGGAGTGTGGTTGACCAAGGAAGCAGTTGATCCAATGCGTTCTTGTCTGACAAATCCATATTGGGAAGCTTCTCAAAAAGATAGCGAAGGTAGTAATATGGATGTAATTGATTCGCTTTCGCTGTCTCCACTATGCTGTAGATGATGGCACTTGCCCGTGCACCTTGTGGTGTATTGGCGAAAAGCCAATTTTTCCTTCCGATGACCACCGATTTGATGGAGCGTTCGCTACGATTATGATCGATCTCCAGTCGCCCATCCTCTAAAAAGGCCACTAATTTATCCCATTGGTTCAGACAATACGCAATGGCTTTTCCTAATGCGCTCTTTGGCAACACGTGCTGTTTTTGCTTTTGAAGCCATGACAAAAAAGCGTCTATGATGGGTTTGCTTTGCTTTAGACGTTCTTCCTACCGATCTTTAGGATCTAATTTTTTTCATTTACGTTCCACCGCAAACAGTTGGTTACAGAAATTCAGACCTTCCGTTGCGGTCACTGTTGCCGCATTCTTCAACATAACGTTTTCAACACCTTCACCACATCGGCAAAATTACTCGTTTTGAACAATATGTGTTGCAGCACCCAGATGAAGTGTTGCGCCGCATCGGGTGTGCTGCGTGAACCAGAGGTTAAAATGTCAATTTGGATGTATATAGTTGATGCGCACTGCGTTCGATCGCTTTCCCCGTTTCTTTGATTTCTTGCTTTATTTTCTGTCCAATCGTGTGAACCGTTTCGGACACCGCTTTTTTCCCATCGTGAACGACGTGCTTGATAGCTTTCTCCGTCTTCTTTTCCGCCTCGTGAAATGCTTTTTGTGCCTTCTCGCTAATATGTACCGTATCTCTCACTGCTTGTTTCGCGGCATGTTCCACTTTCTTTTCAACGTTTTGAATCGCTTTCTCCACTTGTTTCACATCATGTGCGACGTGCTTTACCACTTGTTCCGCTTTCTTTTCCGCTTGTTGAAAAGCTTCCTTTGCCTTTTAGCTAATGTGCACCGTATCCTTTACGACTTGTTTCCCCACTGGCTCGACTTTCTTTTCTACTTGCTGAACAGCTTGTTGAATGGTCTTCTCTACTTTTTTGACTTCATTGGCGACATGCTTGACCGTCTGCTCTACCTTTTTCTCGACCAAATGCCCTAGTTTGCTTAATGAATTCCAAAAAGACATCTCCCCGCCCCTTTGACTCAGTCATGTTTGATCAATGATTTATCCATTTTTGCGATTTTGTGTACAATTCATAGTAAGTTTTCCTTTTAATTATTGATTCGTATTTTCCATTCTACCCTAAACTCTTCTATTGTCAGCGAGGAAGCTTGATTCGAAAGGTGGTCCCTTGACCAGGGGTGCTATCGACATCGATTGTTCCCCCATGAGCCAATACGAATTCTTTGGCGATGGTCAGCCCCAATCCGGTTCCACCTCGATTTCGCGTTCTGGCTTCATCTGTGCGGTAAAATCGCTCAAACAAAAAAGGCAAATGCTCGGGCGCGATGCCGATACCTGTATCTGAAACGGAAATTTGCAACAGGGTGGGTTCTTCGTCGATTACCACGTTTACCGTTCCGTTCTCAGGAGTATAGCGGATCGCATTAACCAGCAAGTTCAGGAACACTTGGGTAATTCGGTGCGGATCGACGCAAATCGTTGCGTGGTTGGTCGAACAAGTCAGATGAATACAAATGTTTTTTTCTTCCGCACTGGGAGTCACCCGCTCGATGAGCTGTTGCAAAAGGCTTTCCATATTCGTTGGTTTCCGTTCGAGCGGAAGTTTACCGGCCTCGGCTAGCGACAGTTGATGCAGATCTTCTACGAGACGGGTCAGTCTAATCAACTCATCTTGCAGCGGTAGCAGCCTCTCGGGATCAATGGGGCGGCGCTGTTGCTGAAACCAATCGAGTTTTCCGCGTAGGATCGTTAGGGGTGTTCGCAGTTCATGAGCAACATCGGCCACCAAACGTCGGCGAACTTCCTCTGCTTGTTGCAACTGTTTTGACATCTCGTTGAACGTTTGGGCCACTTTACCGTATTCGTCCTTGGTAATCACCGGCGCCTGAACGCCGAATTCACCTTTTCCGAGACGGTCAATCGCGGTAATGAGCATCTCAAGCGGCACCGTGAGCCGTTTCGACAACCAGAAGGCGACAAAGAGAGAAAGCAACACCAAAATAGCGGCGCTAAGCAAGGATAACGTGGTGACAGAGCTCGTGATTCCCCGCCGTACTTTGACCATAGTTCCGATTTCACGGTCATAATAATGCAAAAAAGCTACTGTTTTCCCATCTGCTTGTACCTTAGTCGAGATGCCTAGTCCAATCATCCATGACGCAGGAATGTCTCCCGTCGCATATAGTTGCTCACCTTCTAGGGACAAAAGAACCACCCCCACCTGTTCGTGTCTTTTTATGATAGCCGTGTCGAGGTGGATATGTTCGATGCCGTTCCAAGAATGATGATGTGTTTCATAATAATAGGCAAATATGTTCGACAGCTCTTTCATTTCTTGGCTTCGATCCACCTTTAGTACCACGTCCAGTATATCGACGACGACCACCTTGATGATGAGGGAAAACATGATTCCCATGCCGATAATAAGGGCGGCCATCGAAAGAAACAGCTTACGCCTAATGCTCATATCTGTTCACCGAACCGATAACCGAATCCATAAACCGTTTGTATATAGACAGGACGGTACGGGTCATCTTCAATTTTTTTGCGGAGGCGGCTGATATGAGCATCAACGGTCCGTTCATCGTTGAAGAGGTCATCTTCAAAAATGCTTTGCAGCAGCTGCAGACGGCTATAGACGACACCTGGTTTTGCGGCTAGGGTAAGCAACAGCTTAAATTCGGTCGGCGTTAAGGCGATTTCTTTCCCTTGTTTCCATACGCGGCATTGCGCTTCGGAAATAGCCAAGTTTCCTCGTTTCATCATTTCCTCCTGATTTTCTTGCCCCTCCATTCGCCGCAATACCGAGCGAATGCGGGCTGCCAGTTCTCTCAAGGAAAAAGGTTTGGTAATATAATCATCCGCTCCTACCTCTAAGCCAATAATTTTGTCAGTTTCCTCTGTTTTCGCTGTGACCATGATGATGCCAACATGGCTCGTCTTGCGCAGTTCACGGCATACGTCGATCCCACTCATTTCCGGAAGCATCCAGTCAAGCACTACAAGAGATGGCTTTACTTCTTTAGCTTTTTGTAGTGCTTCTTTTCCTGTTTTAGCAGTGACGATTTCAAATCCTTCTTGTCGCAGAAATGGCTCCATAAATTCGAGCACTTTTTCTTCATCATCCACCAACAGCAATGTATGTGACATCCTCTTCTTCCTTCCTTTCATCTCATTCTTTCTCCATTATAGCCCCATCTTCATCGATTTAGGAAAAATTCATCAAACGCGTAAAGGTTCGTCATAAGTTTGCAACATTGTCTTGGTAGGATGAGACCGTAGCGGATCAAAGCCCATATGAACGGAGGAGATGATAATGGATAAGGAAAAGCGTGTAAATACAAGTGTTCAAGTTTCGCGATTTATTTTCACCGGTCTAGCATGGGGGCTTGTTGCCTGCATTGTGATCCAGACGTTCCTTGCAGGGATAGCCATCTTTTCTAATTCAATGTATTGGACGACACATATCGTTTTTGTGCATTTATTTGAGATATTGCCGATACTCATGCTTATCTTTGCGTTTACTGGCCGGCTTCCAAAGACGTTGTGTTGGCAGAGCGTCGGATTAGTGGGGCTCATTTTTGCACAGTACTTCACTGCTAACTTGAAAATCGTTGGTGCACTTCATCCGGTGATTGCTTTGGGGTTATTTTTAGCGTCTTGGAACGTGGCGCGACAGTCAGGAACAAGACATTTGTCTATGGAACAAGGAGGGAAAGAGAAATGAAGAAACTGCTTTTGGCTCTCTTCACGGCTGTGTTTGCTGGGTTTCTTGGAGGATTGATTCTATCCGAAATCATTGCGGTGGTAGCTCGGCTCCTCCTTGGCCCCGATCCTTGGCTGAAATGGATGAAATATATGCCGATATATTTGGCTGCTTTTGTAGCTGTTGTTACATTGATCACATTACACCACAAATCCAATAGAAAGGATGGTAAAGGATGAATTTTTTGATCAGGTTTAGTTTAAAAAATGCGGTAGCCGTATTTATCATTTCTGTTCTTCTTGTTTTGGGAGGATTGTATTCATTCTCCTCTTTGAAAATGGAATTGCTGCCGAATATTGAGTTTCCACAGCTATCGATTGAAGTGGTTTACCCGGGAGCATCTCCTCAAGACATAAATGAACAGGTCACTTCGAAGTTGGAGGAAAAGTTTAAGTCCCTTGAGGGGATGAAAAAAATGCAGAGCTCTTCGTTTGAAAGCATTGCGATCATTAATCTTGAGTTCCCGTTTCATGCGGATATGGATGAAGTAGAACGGCAAGTGGATGTATTAATAAAAGATGCAAAACTTCCTGATCATGTTCAAACAAAAATTAATCGTTTTTCGACTGGTTCATCCCCCATTTTGAACATCTCTTTATTTGCGAAAAAAGATGTAGATTTGCAAAAGTTATTAGAACAAGATGTGATTCCTGAAATAAATAAAATAAACGGCGTTAACTCTATCTCCGTTGGGGGAATGAAAGATGATGTGGTGCAAATCACGATTGATAAGCAAAAAGCGCTGCAGGCAGGGTTAAGTTTATCGCAAATTAAAGATCAGATTAACGAAAAGTTCCTTTCACTCCCTGCTGGAAGCGTAAATACCGATACATTGCAAATCCCTGTGCGCGTGCAAGAAAAACTGGAAACGGTTGAAGCGTTAAGGAACATGCCGTTAATGTCTTCGCTCACCCCAACATCGCAAGTGGTAAAATTAAAAGACATTGCCCAAATAGAAACGAGGACAGAGCAGCCAGAAATAACACGCTACAATTTAAAGGATTGCCTTTCCATGGCGATCACGAAAAAACAAGATGCCAATACGGTAGAAGTGGCCGACAAAGTTATTAAAGTATTAGATACCCACAAAGACGAATTTGATTATGCGATCGGCTTTGATACTGGAGAAGCCATCAAAAAATCTGTCGAATCGCTTATCCGCGAAGGACTGCTAGGGGCTCTATTTGCTTCCATTGCCGTGCTTGTGTTTTTACGCAACGTGCGTGCGACTGTGATTGCTATTGTTTCCATCCCATTATCCTTGTTAGTAGCGTCGATTTTCCTACATCAACTCGATATTTCGTTAAATGTCATGACACTTGGTGGAATGGCGGTAGCGGTTGGCCGCGTCGTTGATGACAGTATTGTCGTCATCGAAAACATTTTCCGGCGGGTTCGCAAGTCGAAACACGGCATGACAGATGAACTTGTTCAAGATTCGACAAAAGAAATTTTAAAGGCGATTACCTCATCAACGATTACAACCGTTGTCGTCTTTTTGCCACTTGGCTTTGTTGGCGGAATTACCGGTGAATTTTTCTTGCCATTTGCGTTGACAATTGTTTTCTCATTACTTATGTCATTGCTTGTTGCGGTCACCATTGTGCCGATTTTAGCCAAATTCTCCTTCAAAAAAGTTCCGCCTGAAGAAAAAGAAGGAGCATTGCAGCGTGTTTATGGACGAGTCATTGCTTGGGCATTAAACCATAAAGCGGTTATTTTATTAATATCGGTTATGTTGCTTGTAAGTTCTTTTGTGCTTGTGCCCAAATTAGGGTTCGTGTTTTTGCCAAATGAGGAACAAAAGACGCTAGTCGCCAGCATCGAGCTCCCATCTTCGACATCGCTTGAAAAAACAAACGATGTTTCGTTAAAAATCGAAAAGATGTTTGACAATCAAAAGGAAATTAAAGAAGTGACTACAGGAGTTGGCAGCCGCGATTTTCGCACCGGATTGAAGCGGGAAAATCAGGCAAACTATTTCATTAGCTTAAAAGAAGGTGTAAATGTCGCTTCCTTTATAAAAAAGCTCGAAAAAAATATGCAAACGATTGTTGGCAAAGAGGCGCCGGGCACAAAGCTTGGCGTGCAAGAACTGCAGGTAGGGCCACCTTCTAACAATAATATTAATATAGATTTACATTCGAACGATTTAGCTTCCTTACAAAAGGCAGCGAAGCAAGTAGAGGAATACTTGAAGAAGCGTAAAGACTTAAAATATGTAACAAACAATTTCGCGGATAAACAAAAACAAATCATTGTCGATATTGATCCAGAAAAAGCAGCGGCTTATGGAGTATCCAGCTTCCAAATTCTCGGAACGATTGCGGATGAAACGAAACCAGTTGACGTCGGAACGCTGGCGCTTGATGGCGTTGAACGGACAGTTCAATTGGCATACGACAAACGCGTTGATGCTGTTGAAGGGTTAAAAAATACGCTCATTTTCACAAAACGCGGTCTTGTTCCTGTGTCAAAGCTAGCAACAGTTAAGGAAGTCGAAACGTATACATCGATTCAAAAGCTCGATGGAAAAGTATTCGCTCGTGTATCGGGGCAGATTGTCGGGGATAATATCCAAAAAGTGACCGAAGATGTCATTGAGAAATTGGAAAACGACGTTGATTTGCCAAAAGGAGTTTCATTGGAAGGTGGCGGAGGAAGCGATGATACGGTTGAGACGTTCCAACAACTTGGTTTGGCGATGGTAGTTGCCATCGGTCTAGTATATGTTACCATGCTGATCACATTTGGAAAGGCACGAATTCCATTTGTTATTTTATCCTCGCTCATTTTCGTTCCGAGTGGTTCGCTTCTCGGGTTGTATGCCGCTAACGAACCGATGTCGGTGAGTGTGATGATCGGGTTGTTAATGTTAATCGGCATTGTCACAACAAACGCGATTGTCCTTGTGGACCGCATCGGACAAAATCGCGAACAAAAAGGAATGACGATTCGCGATGCACTCATTGAGGCAGGAAAAACGCGCTTGCGTCCAATTTTAATGACGGCGTTTGCGACAGTGGTTGCCCTCATTCCGCTTGCATTAACGAAAACATCAGGAACATTAATTTCCAAAGGACTAGCTATTACAGTCATTGGTGGGCTTACTTCGTCTACATTGCTCACACTGATCATCATTCCGGTTATGTATGAACTGTTCTTTATCCGACAAGCGAAAGCAGAACGAAACGAGTAAAAAAGAAAAACGCTTACCCAAAACACAAATACGTTTTATCCAAGTTCGACAGCGACTAGGTAAATAAAATGCCTCGATCCCTTGATACAAAAGGGGTTAGAGGCATTTTGGTATACTTCAGGCGTGTATCTAGGTGCGAGGACGGATACCTATAATCTTCGGAGGGGCTACAACCTTAAAGTGTAATCAAATCTTCCAAAAAACCCCTTAATTGTTCATCCATTTTTATCTACTCCTTAGAATACCTTCAAGAATTTCTTTTTGCTCCAATTGTCTTTGAATGTCAGAAGGCCATTTTTTATTGATTAATGCTTCCTGTTGTATTAGGTCTAAGTCTCTTCGGATCGGTGAAAGGCACGTATCCTATGAGAAGATTCCCAATATGGATTTGTCAGACAAGAACGCATTAGATCAAATGCTTCCTTGGTCAACCACACTTCCTGTTTCATGTATTGCTTTTCAACAGCTAACTAAATAATACCCCAAGCCCCGGCCTTCAAAAAGGTGAGGGCTATTTGAAGTTTACGTTTAAAGCAACCTCTTTATTTATGGTGATCCCTTCTCCACACAATTTGTCCGTCAGCTAAATAAACTGCACTCGGTGGATCGTCGTAAAGAGAAATTTCAATCAACGAACTTTTTTTTTGTTTCAACCAATTATATATACTGTTTTCTTGAGTAATAGGATGAGATAAGATATCATTTACTCGAAATGCGATTGCATAATACTCCATATAATTAATATCATCCTCATCTAATCCATTGTCTGTCTCAAAAAGTGTGTCCGGTTCACCAATAATCTTTAATCCATCAACCCACTCTATTATCAGTTCACTATCTTTATGCTCTTTTAATGCTTCTATTAAAGGATCATACCCCATGTATATCCTCCTCTTTTTACTTTTTTAATGGTTCTGAAGGCACTATATGTGCTCCATCTTTTCCATAATGAATTATCCCTCTAGTAGTCTCTATATAGTTACCAGTTTTTATATCATAGTATTTCCCAATTGGCTTACCAAAATCTACTCTTTCTCTTTTACCATTTGATAATAGCTCACCTTTTCCAGCGAACTTATCAAGCAATTCTTGTGCAGTTCTATTATCACCATAGAAGATACTCTTGTTTTTTCCATTTGCTATTTCTTGTTTGTAATTTGGAGTGTTAGGAATATGTTTCTCTTGAGCACCTGGCTTTACTTTCACTGGGAATCCATATACTTCTCGGTAGGGATCCATAGGCACTGATTTCTGCCCATAAGAAGGTAAACTATTCCCCGTCCCCTTAACTGCTTTCCCCGAAACCCCTTCGCTCCGACTTAGTTGCTGGGACAAATCACTTGCACTTTTAGAGAAGTTTGTGATCCCTGTTTTCATCATCACTCCTCCAACAGTCATTCCTGCAGCACCAGCAGCCATTGCAGGAACCCCAGCAAATGCTCCACCTCCGCTCAAACTAACTGCTGCTCCACCTACTCCGATTGCAGAGGATATCTCGGTTACTTTTATGCCTCCTATCGTCCATACCGCATGTCCTACCATCTGACCTGCTTCGTATGCAACAGGATGTTTACTATTGTAAGATCGTTGTTGCACAAAATTAAACGTTACATCCGCCAACGCCGCATCGCCTGCGCCTCTAGCAAATTCCATCGTACTTTCGAGCGGATGTTTCGAAAACTCATGTACCGATTTTTCGATGTTTTTTCCTACTTGCCGAACCGTTCGCTCGGCGTTTTGTCCTGCATTGATTATATCATGAACCACCTGCTTAGCGGCATGCTCGACTTTCTTTTCGACCTTTTGAACCGCTTTCTCCGCTTGTTTCACCTCATCGGATCGGTGACAGGCACGTATCCTAATGCAGGCGCTAGAGCGAGTCATTCGACAGAGAAAGCCATCACCGGGCTTGATTCACTCGGATCGAGGCAGTCAATATGCCTCGAAGTAATACCAAGCGATGTTGAAAGCCCATAAGATCGAAACGAGCATGAGCCGAAAAGGCAACTGTCATGATGATGCCTGTGCCGAATCGTTTCACAGTCTGATCAAAAAGGAACTGATTTTTCATGAAACGTTTGTCACGAGTGAAGGTACATCTGAATAGACGACAGCTGGCCAGAAACAAAAAAGAAAATGGCGGCATATTGCTTTTGAATCTTGGCTTGATCTGTAGTAACATGAAAGCTCTTGCATGAGGATTCTCCTTTCGAATGATGGTTGGGGCTTTCATTCTGAAGGAGATCCACAAGCAAGGGCTATTTTTATGCTTACTCGATTTTATCTAGCACCAAGGGTACATAAAATAAAAGGTTGCCCTGAAAGAGAAAACTTTAGCAGGCAACCTCAAATTGTGGCACTGATGTTTAGTAATTCGACACGTTAAAACTATATAACTCTTTGCCATTCACCTGTTTCATCTTCATTATCATTTATCCATCCAAAACATTTTAATGTAAAACCTGCCTGCTCAATTACTTCACGTGCTTTTGTGAGAAATTCTAACGCAAAACGGGTTGGAGTAAATTTTGTATAGATTGTAATGCAAATTTCACGTTCAGCCGCTTGTGGATATGATTGGTAAATTTCTCCGCTTTCAATGAATGCTAAGTAACAATTGATTTTTTCCTGTAGTAAAAGCAGATGGTTTTCTTCATCTATCCAATCTAAATCATCAATAATCGAAAGTTCCACAATCCCTGATTCTTTATCAATTCCAATGGAGTCCAGTTCATTTAATTTTTCTAGTGACATTTTTTACCTCCATCATTTTTTATGTGTTTGACCTTTAAGTTCAGAAGGATGATGTGCTTTCAGGCGTACAACCTCTACTTTAGTTGGTGGGATTTGAGTCCCTCCTGTATAGGGTTCCTTTCCTTTTCCTACAACCGTAGCCCCTGATTTTTCGATTTCAGGAAACGCTTGCTTTTGATTCTTTGTTAAAGGAGCTGTGTGTGAAGATTTGGCTTCTGTTATTTTCAATTGCCCCGTTTGTTTGTCTTTTCCGATAAAATCAACTCTTGTCTTTACTCCACTCTCAGTTTTTATTGTTATTTGTTGTTTAAGTTCATTTTGTGTTTGAGAAAGTTTATTTTGAACATTTTTTTCAAATGCTGCTCCATTAGCTTTATTGCTTTTTAAAACTTCAGCTTTTCCCATTCCCTGAGTAGCTTTAGGCGTCCTCTTAGCAACTCCCCCCGAACCCCCTTCGCTCCGGCTCATTCGTTGGTACAGTTCTTCGGCGCTTTTGACCAAACGGTTGAAGCTTAACGATGTTTCCGCTTGACCGTAGGCCATTCCCTCTCCGGCCATTACCATGACGGGAACCCCCACAAACGCTCCTTCTCCAGTCGCTGTCAATGATGCACCACCGACTTCGAGAGCTTCAGACCCGCTTGTTTCGATCATCCCCGCAATCGTTGATACCGCATGCCCGGCCATTTTTCCTGATTCATAAGCGACAGGGTGAGGACTGTGATAGGATCGGTGAATTTTATCCAGTGTGATATCTTGTACAATTGCATCTCCCGCTCCTCTCACAAACTCCACTGTGCTTTCCATTGGGTGTTTCGTCAATCCGTGCCATGATTTTTCTGCGTTCTTCGCTACTTGTCGAGCGGCTTGTTCGATTTTTTGTCCTGCATTGATTATATCATGAACCGCCTGCTTCGTGACATGCTCTGCTTTCTTTTCTAGTTGTCGCGTATCGCGTTCGATCGCTTTCCCCGTTTCTTTGATTTCTTGCTTTATTTTCTGTCCAATCGTGTGAACCGTTTCGGACACCGCTTTTTTCCCATCGTGAACGACGTGCTTGATAGCTTTCTCCGTCTTCTTTTCCGCCTCGTGAAATGCTTTTTGTGCCTTCTCGCTAATATGTACCGTATCTCTCACTGCTTGTTTCGCGGCATGTTCCACTTTCTTTTCAACGTTTTGAATCGCTTTCTCCGCTTGTTTCACCTCATGGGCAACGTGCTTTCCCATTTGTTCCGCTTTCTTTTCCGCTTGATGAAAAGCTTCCTTTGCCTTTTGGCTAATGTGCACCGTATCCTTTACGACTTGTTTCACCACTGGCTCGACTTTCTTTTCTACTTGCTGAACAGCTTGTTGAATGGTCTTCTCTACTTTTTTGACGTCATTGGCGACATGCTTTACCGTCTGCTCTACCTTTTTCTCGACCAAATGCCCTAGTTTGCTTAATGAACTCCAAAAAGACATCTCCCCCGCTCCTTTGACTCTGTCCTTTTGTTTTAACAACGTTCGTTGCTAAGCCATAATCAATAAAAAATACCACTCCTTTCCCACATCATTGGATGATGATTGAATAATAAAAGTAAGCGTCAAACTCTTCCCACCTAGTTTTGCCCCTACATCCGTGCCATAATTTCTTTAGAAATCTTAATTAAAGGAGTTTTGGTATGGACAAAAACGAATTAAGACGTGAATGGGAACAGCGTATTGCTGATTACAGGGCGAGTGGTCTCACCCAAGCAAAATGGTGTGAAAGGAATAGGTTAAAGGTTCACCAGCTGAAGTACTGGCTCAAACGGCTCGAAGGTTCCAACGCTACACCAAATCCCTCTACAAAATGGGCATCCGTTGTGATGGCAGATCCATCGATCCATGAAGAGGATTCCATCCAAGTAAAAATCGGCGAATGTTCGATCGAGGTGAAGCAAGGGTTTAACCCTTCGCTTTTTGCCGATGTGGTGAAGGTGTTGAAAACGTTATGTTAAATGCGGCCACGGTGACCCATGTGTACCTCGCCCGAGGGAGTACAGATTTGCGAAAATCCATCGACGGGTTGGCAGCCATCGTCCAAGAAGCATTCCAGCTTGATCCCTTTTCTTCTACCCTTTTTGTGTTCTGCAATCGTGGACGGGATAAATTGAAAATTCTTCATTGGGATCATAACGGATTTTGGCTATATTATCGCCGACTGGAACGTGGAACGTTTGATTGGCCTTCGGAGCACAGCTCGGAACCTTTACAAATTAGTCCACGCCAATTACGCTGGCTGCTCGATGGACTATCATTGAACCAGAAACAAGCCCATTCGGCAGTAACCGCAAAGAAAGTTATTTAAATAATAAAAATTCAGGGAATTCCGCTGTTTTATTGTATAATGAGAGTATGAAAAAAACAGCGAAATTCCCTCATTCCAATCTTACAACTGAAGATCTCCTCCAACGCTTGGAAATGCTAGAAAAGCAAAATGCAGAATTACAGGCGAAACTAAAAAAGCAACAGGAGTTGGAAGCGAAAGTAAAATGGTATGAAGAACAGCTTCGCCTTCTGCAGCACAAACGCTTTGGCGTTTCAAGTGAAAAAATCCATCCTGGTCAATTGGAACTATTCAACGAGGTAGAAAACGAATCGAACCTTGAGTTGCCGGAACCTACGTTGGAGTCCATTCGTTATCAGCGCCGTCGGAAAACACGCGGTCACCGCGAAGCGATGCTGGAAAACCTGCCGGTCGAAACGGTCGAATACCGTTTATCCGATGAAGAGCAGGTCTGTTCGTGTTGCGGTGGAACGCTACATGAAATGAGTACGGAAGTACGCCAAGAACTTGTCTATATTCCTGCGGAATTAAAAGTAGTGAAACACGTGCAATATGTCTATTCTTGTCGCCATTGTGAGCACCATGAGATCGAAACACCTATTCAAACAGCGCCTAGACCGAAATCCGTCATTCCGGGCAGTCTTGCCTCTCCTTCTATTTTGGCACATATTATGACGCAAAAATATGTAGAGGGACTCCCGTTATATCGCCAAGAAAAACAGTTTCAACGAATGGGCATGCCTCTTTCTCGACAAACCTTTGCCAATTGGATGGTAAAAGGAGCGGAACGATGGCTGAGTGTGCTGTATCATCGGATGCACGAACATCTTCTGGAGCTGGATATTATTCATGCCGATGAAACCACCCTTCAGGTTCTTCAGGAACCTGGAAGACCGGCTACTTCTACCTCCTATTTATGGCAGTATCAGACAGGAATAGAAGGGCCGCCTATCATCCTTTATGATTATCAGGAAACGAGAGCAGGGGAAAACCCAAAGAATTTCCTGAACGGTTTTCAAGGCTATTTGCAGGTGGATGGATACGCAGGATACCATCAAGTGCCAAACGTAACCTTGGTTGGTTGTTGGGCTCATGCGCGTAGAGGATTTACAGACGCCCTAAAATCCATGCCTGCCAATAGCGTGGCACCAGTGACCGCAACGGAAGGTCTGAATTTCTGTAATCAGCTGTTTGCGGTGGAACGTAAATTAAAAAAATTAGATCCTAAAGATCGGTATGAAGAACGTCTAAAGCAAAGCAAGCCTATCTTAGACGCTTTTTTGTCATGGCTGCAAAAGCAAAAACAGCACGTGTTGCCAAAGAGCGCATTAGGAAAAGCCGTTGCGTATTGTCTGAACCAATGGGATAAATTAGTGGCCTTTTTAGAGGATGGGCGACTGGAGATCGATAATAATCGCAGCGAACGCTCGATCAAATCGGTGGTCATCGGAAGGAAAAATTGGCTTTTCGCTAATACACCACAAGGTGCACGGGCAAGTGCCATCATCTACAGCATAGTGGAGACAGCGAAAGCGAATCAATTACATCCATATTATTACCTTCGCTATCTTTTTGAGAAGCTTCCCAATATGGATTTGTCAGACAAGAACGCATTGGATCAAATGCTTCCTTGGTCAACCACACTCCCTGTTTCATGTATTGCTTTTCAGCAGCTAACTAAATAATACCTCAAGCCCCGGCCTTCAAAAAGGTGGGGGCTATTTGACGTTTACTAATAAAAAAATTATCAATTCTGTCAATAAAAATTTTGGTATATTTTCTAATATTTTGGCTCTTTACCACAAGTTGTACTTGATCATTTAAGATAGGTGTGCATAGAGAAAATAGAGGGTACAAAAAATGCGAATTTTCCTGTATGGTAAAGGTGACCAAACCAAACCATTGAAGGAAAATTCGCATGTACTCTCAGTTTATCAAAGAACTCATCGATTTACCAGATGTTTTGATTCAAAAGGTACGAAAAGAAGAAGAACGTTGGATTTTCGAACTTTCTCTGCCCGAACAATGCCCGTTATGTCCTGTCTGCTTGAAGCGCACGATCAAAATGACATGCAAAAAGAAGCAATGGATGCATGGCTATGCTCAGCGAATCGGAATTTTTTGGATTGAACTTCCTGTAGAGCGCAGACGTTGTGGTACGTGTGGCATGACATTCAGCACGTCTTATCCAGCCATCGCTCCTCGAAGTGTGGCGACGGATGCTTTTCAGCAATGGGTCGCGCAATCTTGCATCGGAACATCCATTCAGGCAGTGGCTCGTATGCTCAAGCTTCCTTACACGACCGTTGAACGTTGGTTTTATACTCATGCCCCTTCCTTCCTATCGAATGAAATCCAACCAAAGGCGGTTTGTGTCGATGAGTTTGCTTTTCGAAAAGGGCATGACTACGGAGTGGCGATCATGGATGCCGAAACGGGAGAAGTGTATGCCATTGAAGCAGGAAAGAACGAGGAAGCCATTGGACGTGCGTTGGCTCATGTGTCTGGTTCTGTTCAGTATGTCGTGAGCGATTTGGCTCCAGCGATGAAAAAAGCGATTCAAGGGATTTGCCCAGAGGCGACACATGTGGTCGATTATTTCCATGTCATTCAGCTGTTTACAGATGCTTTAGAGCGTTGTCGCAAATATTTAGACAAAGGAGGCAAGAAACATGGAAATGTTCGTTACGTTTGTCGTTTATTGAGCCAATGTCCAGAGAAGCTTATAGAGGAAGAACGTCAAATTGTACGAGAATGGTGTAATGAAAGCGATTACTTAAAGTCTGTCTACCAATCGCTCCAACATTTTCGCTATGTGTCCAAAAGCAAAGACGTGCAACAGGCGAAACGACGTTTGGAGGCTTGGATTCATCGGTATTCGTTTTGTCCTTGTTCGGTTGTGCGTGCCATCGCAAAATCACTCGTCAAACGAACAGACGAAATCATATCGTGCATTTTATCGCCTTATTCGAATGGGAAAATGGAGGGAACGAATAACAAGATCAAGCTGATTAAACGTCGAGGATACGGATACAGAAATATCCAACGTTTTGCATTGCGGGTTCGGTTAGAAACAGCTAACATACTTTAATGGCAGGGGCAAGTACATCTTTTGGTGATGAACCAATATTTTTTCATAAAATAAGAGGTTGTCCTGAAAGAAAAAGCTTTCGTGGACAACCTCAAATTACTTCCATTTTGTTTTCCCTATAAAGGTAATCAATCCTATAAGAAATATTTTGGATAACTATATAAGTTGAATTAAAGATTTACAATTGAACACACAAACGATCGATCGTTTGTTCTTGGTTCTGGTTGATTCTCTGAATAAAGGCTTGAACATTCTTTCTGATTCCCTGCACAGTCGAATAGAACACGTTGTAAATCACGTCTGATTTCAGCCATTTCCATAACCCTTCAATCAAATTCAATTGAGGGCTATATGGCGGCAAAAAGACGAGCTCTAACCGATCTTCGTGTTCTTTTAAAAATGGCTGAATGAGTTTGGCATGGTGAATTCGAGCGTTATCTAAAATCATCACCATTTTGCCTGTAGGATAGCGTTCTAACACAAGTTGAAGAAACCGAAGAAATGTTTCTGCGTCATAGCGTTCTTCTTCGATGCAACATACATCCCCTGTTTCGTCGTTCAACGTGCCAATCAGCTTCAGCCCTTGATGTTTTCCAAACGTCGGAATGATTCGTTGTTTTCCTTTGACAAACCATGTTTTTTGAATGGCTTGGTAATCACGAATCATCGATTCATCTTGAAAGAGGACATGTGCGATTTTCCCATCTAACAGTTTTTTTTACTTCTGGGAAGGTGATTTCGATGAATTCTTTTTGTTTCCCTTCATCGGCATTGGCTAGCGTATATGTTGGTTTCGTATAACTTAGCCCTAACCGATGCAGAATTTCGCTTGTTCCACGAAGGGTATACGTTGATCCCCACTTTTGTTGAATGAGTTCAGCGACAATCGCAAGCGTCCAATTATATTTTGCTTCGAATCCAACATCTACTGGGAGCTGATGTTCAATGATAAAAGCCAGCTCTTTTTCCTGATCAGGGCTCAATCGACGTGGGGCGCCAGGTGAATATTTCATCTCTAGTCCATCAAGACCGCGCTGGGCGTAGGCATGGATATAGTTATAAATGGTTTTCTTGGATCGACCAATAATCGTTGCGATTTCTCCTTTTTTGTATCCCTGCAAATGAAGATAAATTGCTTGGTAGCGTTCATATGCTCGTTTATTTTTCGCTTCTTTCATAGCAATGGACAACTTTTCGATCTCATCTTTGCGATTCCGCATTCTATTATCTCTCCGTTCCTCTATTTTCTCTCTAATTATTCGCCATAGAACGGGAGAAAACCTTTATTTCAATTTATATAGATTCAGATTAATTTTCCGACATAACCACCTGTCCGATGCGCTGGAGCACTCTTTCTGGAAATTCAGAAAGGTACTCCAAAAACGAAACAATCGATTCTCTCAACTCTTTTCGAGTGGGATGGAACCGATTGGCAATCACACTCTCTTTCAGCCATCCCAAAATCCGTTCAACTAAATTTAAATTCGGCGAATAAGGGGGTAAGAATACAAAAGTTAACTGCTCTTCACGCTCCTGTAAAAAAGGCTGAAGAACTTTGGCATGATGAATTTTTGCGTTATCCAAGACCATCACGACATGTTGATCTGGATACTGGTCCAATGTGTATTGAAGAAACTGCAGAAAAGCCTGTGCGTTACATTGGTCCGTTTCCATACAGAGAAATTCACTGACCACCTAATAAGCTAACCGTTGCGTGGTGTCCATACGTAGGGATTTGTTTTTGACGCCCTTTGACACTCCATGTGGCACGAAGAGCTTGGTAGTCCCGAATATGGCTTTCATCTTCATAGATTATGACCGTGTTGTCGGACAAGTTTTTTTTATGAGTTCCATCTCCTGTTGAAACTCTTTTTGCTTTTGAGGATTGGCCCGTTTGAGAGTATACGTAGGACGTGTATAGCGAAATCCCCATCGATGAAGCATGTCACAAATACCGCCACGGGACATGGTGACAGAAAATTTCTCTTCTAACACATGTTGAATGATTCGTGTATTCCAGCATGTTTCGATGCCGTATCCTTCATCGGCAGGGGGGCTTTCTTCCAGCATTTTTCTCAATTCACGTTCTTCGTCTGGAGACAAATAAGGCTTTCTTCCCGGGGCGTAATGGCGTTCTAATAGCGCATCCATGCCACCTTGATTAAACTTTTGAACGTAAATCGAAACGGTTTCACGATGGATATTCAAAAGCTCAGCCACTTGGATTCCCAAATAGCCTTGCATAATGAGCCGAATCACTGCAATTCGTTTTGCCATGTTTGCTTTTTTCATGGCTCTTTCCTGTTCCTGAAGACGTTCGATAGTCCAACCGTGATCGTTCGTAATTTGTAATCCTTTTTTCTTCATTGATTAATCCGCTCCTTTTTTTACTCGTTTAGGAGCAGTATAGACAAGGAGAGGTATTAGTTAAACATGTCGGAAATTCAAGCTGAATTTATATAGCATCACAAATAATTAACAGAAAATAATACTATTTTTTATTATAATTCCATTTTTTGTTGACATAAATTTTTACAATCTATATAATTATTGATAAAAATGAATATTTTAGGCTCTTCACCAAAAGTTGTGCTTGATTTTTTAATAAAAGCGGACTTGATACTTGTTTATACATAATTGTAAATGAAAGTTAAATAAACGATAAGCGGTATCCCTTGCTTCACAACATTACGTGTTCGTCAAGTACATTTTGTGGTGATGAACCATATTTTAATAAAAACTTGCTCGTATATCCTCAGAAATATGGTCTGAGAGTCTCTACCCGGCAACCTTAAATTGCTGGACTACGAGTGAAAGTGAATCTAAGTCCATTTTATTCAGTAATTAAGAAAGATGAAGGGATATGGACGGGATTCATATACCTATTTATAAGTTGTACATATAGTATCGAGGACATCAACCCAAGAGGATAGGTTTTCACTCGTGAAACATTAATATATAAATGCACATTGAAGTGTTAACATTTTTCGACTGTCGGGCGACCGAACAACACCGCTCCCAGACAAATGAATTTGTCTGGGAGGCGGCTCGTTGTTCGGTTCTCTGTCACGCGAATGCGTGACGCAGGCAAGCCTTTGGCTTGCCTCCGACAGTCGAAAAAATAAGTTAAACTCCCCAGTTGCATGTATATAGAAACCTATCCTCTTGGGTTTTTACTATTTATTCAGAAAACTATTTTTGTAGAGTGGGAGAGGTTAATGTATAAAAAATATGACAAAAGCAGATTTTCACCAGAACAAGAAAAGATTTCGATTTCAGAGTTTAGATGCGATTACCAACGAATACTAAGATCACCATACTTTCGTATTTTACATACTAAAACACAACTTATTCCATTTCCTCATAACCATAATTTACGGAATAGATTGATTCATTCTTTGGAAGTCAACGAAATCGCAGAAATAATTACTGAAAGAGTAAACAATCATTTGTTAAAAAATGATTTACCAACTATTGATTTAAATCTTATTCATGCGGCAACCTTTGCGCATGATATAGGACATCCTCCTTTTGGTCATAGTGCCGAAAGAAGTCTTGATAATATAATGAAATGCTTTGGGGGATTTGAATCCAATGCTCAAACAATAAGAATTGTAACTGAAGAATCTCATAATGTTACATTAAGAACTGTAGCCGCGCTTCTTAAACATAAAAATGTAATACCTCTTAAAAGGGAAGAAGAAGCGAATTTAATTAAGGGATATTATCAGGAGTCATCTATTTTTGTAAATAAAATTCTCCAGACTTACAATCAACCTGTTATTGAAGAATATATAATTGAACTCGCAGATGATATCTCTAATGCCATCTACGATATAAAAGACATGGTGGGTTTCTTTAGTAGAAATCAATTTGCTAATATTTTAAACTCAAATACTATACTTTCGTTAATATTAGAAGGTATAACATCTAACCCTAATTATAAGAATATTGATAATTTAGAGAGAATAATCAATTGTCTTTTCAATGAAATCAAAGATAATTTCTTGGAAGATTTTTTATCTGGCCAAATATCTAGGGAAAGATATGCATTAAATAAAATTGTTATTGAATTTATTGATTCCTTAGAATTTTATATAAATCCAGCAAAGCCTTACTACAGCAAAATACAATTACCATTACATAGCAGCTTGAAACTAGCAATATTAATCCAAATTACAAAGATATGTTTTCTGAAAAATGATATAAACCTCAAATTTGAAATCAGAATAGATGATTATATTAAAAGAATATTTAATTTTCTATTTTTTGATAACCACAAAAACAGAGGTTCAGACACTAACATGAGACAGCTAGAAATATTAGACCATTTAAACGATACCGAAAAAGCTAGAATTACTTGTGACCTAATTTGTCAACTATCCGAAAGAGAAGTCATTAACTTTGTAGAAAAGGAAAAAGACCTAAAGGTCTTTATATAAATAACTATATTTTAAGGAGGAATTTTATAATGGAAACGATTATCGAATCCCAAAATGTAGAACAATTTAGTGTTTACAGTGATGATTATTTGCATAATCGTTACAACTATTACAAGAGATTAAGAGATAATGCTCCAGTTTATTGGAATGAAGAAATGCGTTCGTGGTTTATAACAAGATATGATGACATCACAAAATATTTGCAGGGAGACACCTTTATCACTAGCCCACTAATTTGGCACAAAATGAAAAATCTCCCTGAAGGCGAAGACAAGCACTTTAAGGAGATCATCGACATTATATCCACATGGATGATTTATAACGACCGTCCAATCCATACACGTTTAAGAAAATACATGAACCGTGCCTTTTGGAAAGAAGAGATTGAGGCTATCACTCCTGAAATCAAAAAAATTGTAACATCAGTTTTAGATCAAGTGGTTGAAAAACATTCGAACGAGTTTGACTTCGTTTCTGAAGTTGCTCATCCAATTCCGGCGTTGGTACTTTGTAAAATGCTTGGTATTCCAGGTGAAGAGGTTGAACGTTTTATCCGTTGGTCAGATGACATTGCTCAATTTATGCAAAACTTTGTTGTTTCCCACGTCCCTGACAAAGATATCAGCGATCAAACCAAAAAAAGTATGAAAGAAATGTACATGTTTCTTTCAGAAGCAATTGCTGAAAGACGCATCAAAAAACGCAACGATTTGTTAAGCCGTTTAATCTCAGATAATCCGGGTGAGGAAGGAGAATTATGTGACGATGAACTTATCGCACAAACCATTCATCTAATTTTTGGTGGACATAAAATTCCGCAGTTCATGTTAAGTAATACGTTGCATCTATTGTTCAAACATCCAAAAGTATTTGATGAACTCAAAAAAGATCTGTCTCTAATTCCTAAGGTCTTGGATGAGGCTATGCGACTTGAAGGACCAATTCAATACATAACAAGACACGCTGCCCAAGATATTACTATTCATAACCAACTTATTCGTGAAGGAGATTCGGTCTATTTCTTCCTCGGTTCCGCTGGTCGTGATGAACGCGTTTTTGAAAATCCAGAAAAATTTGATATCAATCGGACAGGTAAACAGCATATTGGTTTTGGTGGTGGTTATCATGCATGCATTGCTGCAGCATTTGCTCGCGTAGAAATCGCCGAAATTTTAAAAGAAGTTATTCAACGTTTTTCTCACATTACACCTTTATATAATCTTGAAAGACCTGAATGGACGCCTAACCCTACCTTTCATGGTATTGTTACAATGCCGATCAAATACTAACTTCCTATACTGAGTGGGGGTGCGACACCCCCTCTATCTTTAATTATAAGGATAAGGAGTTTGTCATATCATGTTAAAACACTGTAATTATTCTGATGTTGCTGTCATCCTAATACATGAAATCTATGGGATTAACGATCATATGAAACACGTAGCTCAAATGATTGCCACTAAAGGGTATGACGTATACTGCCCCAATTTATTAAATCGAGATCATTTTCATTATGATGATGAGGCAGATGCTTACCAATATTTCAAAAATGAAATTGGATTTGGAAAAGCGAAAAAACAAGTTTTAAATTTAGTAGATTCCTTAAAGTCTCGATACAAAACCATTGTGTTCTGGGGGTATAGCGTCGGTGCAACCGTAGCTTGGTTATGTTGCGAACATTATGGCATAGGAGATGCGGCCATAGGTTACTATGGATCACGGATTAGAGACTATCTCAATTTATTCCCAAAACTACCCGTACTATTACTGTTTTCTGAGCACGAAAAGTCATTTAATGTTAACTGGCTCGTCGAGCAATTATCCTGTAAATCAGGGATAAAAGTCGAGTTGTTTAAAGGACAGCACGGGTTCGCTAATCCCTTCTCCAATAACTATCATCCGGATTCAGAAAGAAAGGCTTTTGAACTGTCCCTACAACTTATTGAAACCATTCAGAAAACGAAAAAAAATGTATTGACATAAGGGGAAGCATTATGAAACAAACATGGTTATCCACAAACTTTTTTGTATTTTTCTTCACCTGGGGGATTTTCTTACCGTACTGGACCGTTTGGCTGATTACAAAAGGGTTAACTGCTCAACAAGCAGGGATCGTGATATCCATCGGATTACTAGTAAGAGCTTTTTCAACTTCGTACATTTTTCCTGCCTTGTGCAAAAGGTATTGGTTATCACACGTTTCGCTTATAGTCGCTTTTTTATCTCTAATCATCCTAGTATGTTTTTTGCCTTTTAATAATTTGGCATGGCTTATGTTAGTAATGGTCTTTTTCAGCCTCATCTATCCCATGTTGTTACCTATCAACGAGACAAAGGCCTCCATTCTATCAAAAGAAGAAAATGGGATTGACTATGGAAAATGCAGATTATGGGGATCGTTCGGTTTTATTCTCTCATCAGTGTTAACAGGATGGGTAGCCTCAAAAAATGCGAACAATATTATCTATTTGTTTTTACTCGGTAATCTATTCATTTTAATCCTATCATTAATTCGATCTCCATCAAGCTTAAGAGTTAAGTTTTCTCAACGGGCAGGAGGTTCCTTTGAATTACTGAAATCAAAATCATTTTTAATATGTCTCCTCCTGAGTATGGTTTTACAAGGTACCCATGCTGCCTATTATAATTACGGAGTTATTTATCTTAAACACATAGGAATCAATAGTGTTTATATTGGTGGAATCCTTGTTTTGGCTGTCTTAGCTGAAATCGGGTTCTTTTACATTTCAAACCGAGTATTCACTAAGTTCGATGTAGCGACTATGTTTCTATTGGCCGGGATTGCATCAATTATCCGTTGGTCAAGTGTCTATTTTTTTGAGAATCCACTGGTTTTTGTGTTTTCTCAACCGTTGCACGCTTTAACATTTGGTCTCACGCACTTTGCATTCATGACTTTTGTTAATCAATATATTAGTAAGGACAAAATTCCTTCAGCTCATGGACTCTACGCATCACTTGCCATGAGTTTAACCACTGGGGTTTTAACACTTGTCAGTGGATACTTGTACTTGTATTCACCTGGATTCCCATTTCTCGGAATGGCATTGGTCGTGGCACCTAGTTTATTCCTATGCCCGATGCTTAAAAAGCTTACCCGTCAATCCAGCACATTTCAACAGTTAGGTGCTTAATTACTTCGGATAATGTATAATGAAACACGGTGCCCTGACCGACAAACAGCCAATTTTTTAGATCTTAAAATCTTTTTGCTTCTGATGAACAATAAACAGATAACACCCTAGTGTGAACGAAATCAGCCTCCTCGATATCTTAAAATCCGAATCAGAAGATGATGTCGTTGATATGATCCAATTAAACATGGAATTAGAGAAAATTAGAAAATATATTGACATTCTTGATGAACGTGAAAAAAAAGCATTATTAGCCGGTTTGGCCTTGATTTACAGAAGGAAAAAACGCAGCGGGAGATCGCCAAAGAGCTAGGTATTTCCAGAAGTTATGTATCACGCATTGAAAAGCGGGCGCTTATGAAAATGTTTCATGAGTTTTATCGAAACGAAAAGGAAAAGCGGCGGTAAAATTTCTCCCTTTAGGTGTACTCTACCTAAAGGGGCTTTTCAATATTGAGCATTTTCAAAATACAAAAAACAACATGATGCGCTGAAACGATTAGAACGTGAATTAACAGAAACCTTCCTGATCTCCTTGAACGTGGGGTATACGATGAAAAAAACTTTATTGAACGCTCCAACTACCTAGCCGACAGAATAGATGAATTGGAAAGAGCTCTTGCACAAGCACAGGAAGAATTAGCTCTCGAGAAAGAACGTGAACAAGCCAAAGTAGAAATCATTCCACAAGTGGAGTATGTCCTAGAATTGTACAATAAACCGGACGATCTGAAGCTAAAAAAACAGCCTTCTTAAGTCTGTGCTTGAAAAGGCTGTGTATCGAAAAAAAAAACAGTGGAGGAATGAGTTTACTCTTATCATCTATCCTAAATTACCTAAGTGACTATCCAAAATTTTTAATTCGCAATAATGTAAATTAGCACACTATTTCAGAACTACTTTTTCAAATTATTTTGGATGAAAATCGGAAATACCGCGCAAAATGTTTGCGAATTCTCTCGGATTTTGCACGCTTTTTGCACATTATCTCAGACGAACATTGGAAAAAGAAGAGGAGCCGTTTGGCTCCTTTCCTTATACTCCTGTTTCCTCCGCCGCCATTCGAACAATTTCTTCGTCAATCACGTCTTTTTTTAGCTGGTAACCGTATAAAAGGCATGTCGTCGTTAACGTGTTGATGACTCGTGGCCATCCTTGCGACTGTAGGGCAATCGCCTCTAAAGCCGCAGGGGTAAAAATCGAATGCTTCGCTCCTGCTTGCTTCATTCGCTGTTCAATGTACGCTGCCACTTCTTCTTTCGAGAGCGCTCCCATCCGATACCGTATGATGATGCGTTGTTGAAGTGGACGATGGTGATTCAAGCGCAACCGTATCTGTAAGTGGGGCAGTCCTGCTGTTTGATGCCATCAAGAAAGTCGTGTTGTCTTATCGTGTCTCCCCCAACCGAGATACGATGTCTGCGATTCGTGCCATCGATGACGTCCTAAAGAAGTTGCCTTCGATTCCAGATGATCTTTCACTTGTCGTCGATGGAAACCCGATCTACTTATTGGCTCAACACTTTTTCGCCCAACACGGCATTCCTTTCGATGTCCGCCAAGTGATCGGGCTCACCAATGACGATCCTGTATCGGAAGAGTTCCGCCCACTCAAACAGATCATCGAACGATTCAACCGAACGTTTAAAGGCAACTATCGACCAACCCATGGTTTTGGCGCAGAGGAAGGTTCTGTTTCGTTTGTCACGTTGTTTGTGGCGTATTTCAACTTCTTGCGCCCTCATGGTGCACTCGAAAACCGAGTTCCCGTCGTCATCCCAGAGTTAGACAACCTCCCACATATGCCTGCACGCTGGGGCAAGCTCATTGCCATGGCGCAAGACTTTCTAAAACAACAGGCTGCCTAATAGGGATTCGGCGGAGCGTACCCTTGACCATCCGAACCTCGCCAAAGGTAAAATCAGGAATGGGCAAGGGCTGCTTTCCTATGCCCTTTTTTCCTGCCCTTGCCCTTACTGACCTCTTCTCTCCTTTGGCGAGTGTTGGTCAAGGGCGAATCCGATTCCACAATCTCCTTCATTTTCCTTTAAAAGGTAGATCGGGATCACTTTTCATAGAATTTTTGACGCTACCGTTTTTCTACAGGGCTCATTTCTGAAAGATCGCCATATCCGTAGTTGATTCTCATTCGACCTGTGTTATCCAAAATGTTTGGTTTATTGATTGTATTGTACGATCCTGTTTCTAAGAAATAAACCCGGTAATATTCTCCCTACAAGAACACTTGTTTTTTTGGTATAGGGGAACCGCCATCCAATTAGCCCACATACTTCTCTATCTCATGCGGCTCAAGTACAATTATGGATTTGGTTTTACCTTCATCATCTACAAATTCGATTTCATATGCTTCATTCGGAACAGTATGCACTGAAACTACCACACCGATGTCACCCTTTTTCAGTCCTTCATTTGGGTAATCTTTTAATATCACGACAGTATCGAGTTCAATAAAACTCATTTAATCACCTACTTTACATATATTGTTGTCATCTCCGGTGCATCTGAACCAGGCTTCAGAATCCAACCTGTCCTAACTGTAGTTGTATTTCCATTTGGACCTGTTATCTGCATATCAACAGTATACCTCTGTCCATATTGGTCCGCTTTACCCAAAACAGCTTCACTCTGAGGCAACTTTTGTTGAATCTGTTTCATCAAGTTATCGGCATTTGATTTGTTGTACCCTAAGGCACTCTGAAATACTCTCGCTTTGTTTCCCCCGACCGGATGATCTGGATTAAGAGCGTAATCTGTTAGTTTTCTAGGGTCTATTTTTGCATTTTCTAGGTTAGGCAAAGAATTCTGGACTTTACCCGTCCCCTTAGCAAACTTCTCAGTTTCGTCCGCCCTCTTAACTACTTTCCCCGAACCCCCTTCGCTCCGGCTCATTCGCTGGTACAGTTCTTCGGCGCTTTTGACCAAACGGTTGAAGCTTAACGATGTTTCCGCTTGACCGTAGGCCATTCCCTCTCCGGCCATTACCATGACGGGAACCCCCACAAACGCTCCTTCTCCAGTCGCTGTCAATGATGCACCACCGACTTCGAGAGCTTCAGACCCGCTTGTTTCGATCATCCCCGCAATCGTTGATACCGCATGCCCGGCCATTTTTCCTGATTCATAAGCGACAGGGTGAGGACTGTGATAGGATCGGTGAATGTTATCCAGTGTGATATCTTGTACAATTGCATCTCCCGCTCCTCTCACAAACTCCACTGTGCTTTCCATTGGGTGTTTCGTCAATCCGTGCCATGATTTTTCTGCGTTCTTCGCTACTTGTCGAGCGGCTTGTTCGATTTTTTGTCCTGCATTGATTATATCATGAACCGCCTGCTTCGTGACATGCTCTGCTTTCTTTTCTAGTTGTCGCGTATCGCGTTCGATCGCTTTCCCCGTTTCTTTGATTTCTTGCTTTATCTTATGCACAATCGAGTGAACCGCTTCGGATGCAGCTTTTTGCCCATCGTGAACGACGCGCTTTACCGCTTGCTCCGTCTTCTTTTCCGCCTCGTGAAATGCTTTTTGTGCCTTCTCGCTAATATGTACCGTATCTCTCACTGCTTGTTTCGCGGCATGTTCCACTTTCTTTTCAACGTTTTGAATCGCTTTCTCCACTTGTTTCACATCATGTGCAACGTGCTTTACCACTTGTTCCGCTTTCTTTTCCGCTTGATGAAAAGCTTCCTTTGCCTTTTAGCTAATGTGCACCGTATCCTTTACGACTTGTTTCACCACTGGCTCGACTTTCTTTTCTACTTGCTGAACGGTTTGTTGAATGGTCTTCTCTACTTTTTTGACGTCATTTGCGACATGCTTTACCGTCTGCTCTACCTTTTTCTCGACCAAATGCCCTAGTTTGCTTAATGAACCCCAAAAAGACATATCCTCCGCTCCTTTGATCCTTGCCCTTTTGTTTGAACAACGTTCGTTGCTAAGCCATGATCGATGAAAAATACCACTCCTTTCCCACATGATTGGATGATGATGGAATAATAAAAAAAATGTCAATTCTGTCAATAAAAATTTTGGTATATTTTCTAATATTTTTTCATAAAATAAGAGGTTGCCCTGAAAGAAAAAGCTTTCGTGGACAACCTCAAATTACTTTCATTTTGTTTTCCCTATAAAGATAATCAATCCTATAAGAAATATTTTGGATAACTAGTAGGTAATAATGAGCTTACTCTCCGCCAGTCCCTCTAGGATTACTCTTTTTCCACCGTTTGCGACGGTGCGCTTTGGATCGTTCCTTTTCCAGATAAGTTTTCGAGCAGTTGTTTGACATCAATGCCGGACGATGCTTTGAGCGATTCTTGCAATGTCGCCATTAAATTTGTCGCATAGCCCGCCACTCGGTTCGCTCCGCCGTTTGCGCTATTTGAGCCTGTATCGACAACCGTAATTTTCTCAATATTCGCAAGCGGTGCAGCGATTTGTTTTGCATATTCAGGAAGCATTTTTAAAATCATGTCGAGAACTGCCGCTTGACCGTACCGTTCGAACGCTTCGGCGATTTTTTGCTTCGCTTCCGCTTCGGCCAACCCTTTTAAGCGGATAACTTCTGCTTCCGCTTCCCCTTTTGCTTTTTCCGCTTCGGCTTTCGCCAATCCGTCGAGGCGAATTTTTTCCGCTTCCGCTTTTGCCATCGCTTCGATCCGATATTTTTGCGCATCCGCTTCGGCGATTTGCTTCACCTTTGCCGCAACTGCCGCTTGCTCGACCGCGTAGCGATCTGCATCGGCTTTCTTCTTCACTTCGGAATCGTATTGGCGTTCGCGGCGCAAAATTTCTTTTTCTTCGAGCTCGATTTGCTTCTGCCGCTCGATAATTTTAATTTGCATTTGTTGCTCAGTGACTTCTTGTTTCGCTTTTGCTTCTTCTAAATGATACGCTTGGTCGGCGCGCGCTTTCGCGATATCTTGCTCGCGGCGGAATTCAGCGAGTTTCAATTGGTTGATTTTTTCCGCTTCCGCAATTTCCGTCAAGCGTTCCAATTCTGCTTTCCGTGCTTCTTTATCCGCTTCGGCTCGCTTAATGCGCGTTTCTTTTTCCGCTTCCGCTGTCGCGATATCGGCATCGCGCTTCACTTGAGCGATGCGCGGTTTTCCGAGCGCGTCTAAATAGCCATTTTTGTCGCGTACGTCTTTAATCGTAAACGATACAATGACAAGCCCCATTTTCGCCAAATCGTGCGATGCCACCCGCTGCACTTCTTGTGAAAATTTGTCGCGGTTTTTATAAATTTCTTCAACCGTCATTGAACCAAGAATCGAACGAAGATGCCCTTCTAACACTTCTTTCGCTTCATTTTCCATATCTTGGCGCGTTTTCCCTAAAAACTGCTCCGCCGCTGTGGCGATTTCACCAATCGAGCTGCCGACTTTAATGATCGCCACACCGTCCGCCATCACCGGAACGCCCTGTTCTGTGTACACTTCTGGCGTTTGCACGTCCAGTTTGATCGATAATAAGCTAAGCGGTTCCGCCTGTTGGAAAATCGGCAAAACGAACGTCCCGCCGCCGCGTACGATTTTAATTTTGTTTCCAGATTCATCGACATGCACATTTTTACTGCCGAGATAGCTTCCCGTCACGATCAACGCTTCATCTGGGCCGACGGTGCGGTAGCGCAACATAAATACCGCAATCAGCCCAAGAAGCAATAAGACGACGACCCCAACAACGATTAACATCGGCACCATGCCTCATTTCCCCTTTCATTAAATATGATATGGATCGTGCTTCGCCACGGTGGCGACGCCGTTTTCCATTTTGATAATAACTACTTCTGTTCCTGTCGCAATTTCTTCGTTTTTTAAGCTTTGTGCCGGCTTTGCAACCGCCCCGCTCGTTCGCTCGATTAAAATTTCCCCGAACCCATCCGCCGGAACAGGGACGATCACTTTCGCTAAACTCCCTTCCAAATCCGCTTCGGTATAATGAAGCGATGCTTCGGCGGAACGGAGCGGAATAAAGACGAAAAAGTGCAAAAGCAAGACGGCAATCAAGGCGATTCCTGCACTCAAAAGACCAATTAATGTTGACGGCATGCCGGTATATTTTTCAAATAAATATCCCTCGGCGCTGAACACCGTGAAAAACGATAAAATGAGCTGCGGGCTGAACAAAGGATGGTCGGGCACATCCAATATCCCATCCAATATGTCGCTTAATAAAATATAAAGAAACGTCAAACTGC
Source organism: Anoxybacillus amylolyticus (assembly GCF_001634285.1). Taxonomy (GTDB): domain Bacteria; phylum Bacillota; class Bacilli; order Bacillales; family Anoxybacillaceae; genus Anoxybacteroides; species Anoxybacteroides amylolyticum. The sequence continues at coordinate 723,108 of NZ_CP015438.1, read as the reverse complement.
CACTGATGATGAGCACAAATAAATAAACCGTTTCGAGCGGATATCCGGACATCTCCTCACTTCCTTTCCTTTCTGCCCGGGTCATTATGTAATTACGAACGATCACAAAAAATGTTTCATATTTTTCTTTCTTTTGATAAAAAATGTATTTTCTTTTATTGTACAAAGTTTTCACTTCTTTTTCATCAAAATTTGGTATGATTTCAGTAGGAATGTTGTAGGGAAAGAAGGGAGAAAAGGTGAAGCTGCTTTTAGCCGAAGATGATCTTTATTTAGGGGAATTAATCGTTCATATGTTGAAGAAAAAAGGTGCGGATAAAGTCGACTGGGTGCAGGAAGGCGAAGATGCGTACGAATATGCGCTTGCTTCCTTTTACGATGTCATTATTTTGGACTGGATGTTGCCGAACGGAGATGGCGTAGAGATTTGTAAACGGCTACGCCAAAAAGGATATTCCGGCGCGATTTTAATGTTGACCGCGAAAGATGCGGTGCAAGACCGGGTACAAGGGCTCGAGGCGGGAGCGGATGATTATCTCGTGAAGCCGTTTGAAATCGATGAGCTTGTTGCACGGTTAAAAGCGTTGTCTCGCCGCACGTTTGTGCCGATTCAAGAAGAAGTCGTCCGCTTTAAAGATTTTGTCTTAAATCGGACGAGCCATACGCTTCATCGCGGGGAAAAAGAAATTTTGTTAACGCCGCGCGAATTTCAGCTTCTTGATTTGCTTTTGCAAAATAAAGGACATGTTTTGCCGCGCGAAACATTGCTTGACCGCATTTGGGGCTATGATGCGGACGTGTCGATGAAAACGATTGATGCGACTGTCAAGTTATTGCGGAAAAAACTAGAGGAAGACATTATTCAAACGGTGCGTGGGGTGGGGTATAAAATTGAAGATTAACATTCTGACGTTTTGGCGCAAAAACAGTCAAGATATGTTCCGCCGGACGCAGTTTCGGCTCACGTTGCTGTATAGCGGAATGCTGATGGTGTTTTTGACACTTTTTATTGTGATCGTTTACTCGATTCTATACGTCATGATTACGCACGACCAAGAACGGCGAGTAAACACCCTTGCCGATCAAGAAAGAAAGGCGATTGAAGACATTTTAGCAAAACAAACGATACTCGATTTTCTTGATGAACAAAACGTTGTGTTTTTAAGCGAAGATCAGTTTTTTTTCTATGTCGTCAGTCCGCGCGGCCAGCTCATGATGGGCGATGAAGTGAATAAAGCGGTTCGCCCTGCACTGTTAGCTGCTTTGCAACAATGGGAGCCGGACGAAAAAGGACTAAAGTATATTGATGTGCAATTGTCGGCTCACCAACATGAATTTTCGCGGTTTCGTTCGCTTGATCTTAAACTATTAACCGCCGCTCGTCCGATTGTCGTTCATGACCAGCTTGTCGGCATCCTATATGTCGGGATGGACGCCACCACGTTTTCACGGCTATTCCATTGGCTATGGATTATATTTATCGGTCTTGCGGTCTTATTTATTGGTGTAGCGATTTTGCTTAGTCATTTCATGTCAAAACGCGCGCTCGTTCCTATTCAAGAGGCATATAATCGTCAGCGTGAATTTGTCGCCAATGCTTCCCATGAATTGCGCACCCCGTTAAGCGTCATTTTCTCATCTGTTGAAGCACTAGAGATGGATGGTGACTTAAAAAAGAATGAGTTCAGCCAAAAAGTAATGCACCGATTACGCGAAGAAGTGAAGCGAATGACAAAGCTTATTAACGATCTACTGACACTTGCACGTTCGGATTCAGAACATGCTTTTTTAGAAATTGTGAAAGAACCATTTGATTTCCGTCCCCATGCCGAACGGACGATACAAATGTTAAAAGAACTAGCTGATAAAAAAGATATTCATTTACATTTCGATAGTCCTGAATGTGTTCTCGGGACTGGCGATGCCGATAAATTGACGCAGCTTTTATACATTTTGCTAGACAATGCAATTAAGTATACACCAAACGGCGGACACGTGTCGCTTTCTCTTCGGGTCGAACCATCTAAGCAACACCAGCTATTAATCATCTCTGTCAAAGACACCGGCATCGGGATTGCGAAAGAAGACATCGGTCGCATTTTCGACCGCTTCTATCGCGCCGATAAAGCGCGGACACGCCAGCACGGCGGACACGGTCTTGGACTATCGATCGCCAAATGGATTGTTGACGCCCACCGCGGCACGATCGACGTCCAAAGCGAAGTAGGAAAAGGAACAGAGTTTATTGTGAAAATTCCTTTTTAAAGGGGCTTTTCGATTGAGAAAAGCTCTTTTTTTTGACCAAAAAAACTTTTTATCTCCTCTCGTTTTTTCACCTAATTTTCTCTTTTCTTTTCTACAATACAACATGTAGACAAACTAAGGAGGTGAGAGAATGAAAAAGAGAAAGTTCTTGCTTTGGTTGTTGCTTGCTGCAGTGGTGTTCGGTGGATTGGCGTTGTTTATGAACATTGGGTTTGGCGAACGAATGCATGGGATAATGTTGGATGGGCCACGTCATTTTCAAGCGTTCAACGGACAGCCTGGCATGTTCCATCGTGGTGAATTCGGCGAACATCGCCACATTGCTTTCCATCACGGAATACATGGCGGCATGATGGCTGGCGGCTGGATGATATTCGGTATGTTCGCGCTTCTTTTCCAACTCGCGATGGTCGTCATCGGCTGGATCATGTGGAAAACAGCGAAACGTTCCGGCTGGAAATGGGCAGGAATGGCACTAATGATGGCTAGTATTCTCGCCCTTCTACCAAAAGTGTTGCTCATTCCGTTCGTGCTAGTTGTCGCCTACATGTTCTATAAAAAACAACAAACAAAAATGAGAGAACCATTTGAACCAATGACAGTGCCGATTACACCAATCCATGACTTTTTAGACGAATGGGAAAGAAATATCCAAAAGGAGGGAAAATAAATGGGGCTTTTTAAACGGGTAAAAACGATTGTTCTTGCAGACTTGAACGACCTTATCGATAAATGTGAGGATCCAATAAGCATGACCAAACAATACCTTCGCGAACTAGAGGAACAAATGGAAAAAGCGCAACAGGCGCTCGCCGAACAATTTATCGTCGAAAACCGCTATGAACGTTTGATCCAACATGCACAAGAAATGATCGAAAAACGGGCACGCCAAGCGAAACTCGCGGTGGAAAAAAATGAAGAGGCCATCGCAAAAATGGCCCTTCAAGAAAAATTAATGTACGAGAAAAAGCTTGATGCATACAAACAACAGTATAACACACTAACAGAAAAAACGACATACTTAAAAGAAAAAATTAAAAAACTAAAAGAAACCTACGAAGAACTAAAAGTGAAACAGCTTGATTTAATCGCCCGCGCGAATATGGCAAAAGCGATTCAAGCAATCCATCAAACGCTCGTTTCTTTCCATCCAGAGCATGCGCTGAAAGGCTTTGCGCGCATGGAAGAACGCGTATTTGCCCTTGAAGCAGAAGCAAAGGCAAGCAACTATGTATATGAGTCGCAACGTGCCGTCACACCGTCCGTTTTTGACGAAGAAGTCGAAAAAGAATTAGCGAAACTGAAAGCCGAGTAACATTCTCCCCTTTCTTCATATAGATAGCCCCTTGCATCACGCAAGGGGGCTGTTATTTTCGGTGCATTTTAAACTGCAAAAATAGTTCGTTATAATACGCTAACATTCGCTTCCCTAAGTTTTTATACACTTCCAAATGCCCAATTTTGTTAAAGTCGGGATAAAACCGTTTGTCTTCAATCATTTCTTTCGGCAAATATTTCATGGCTTTTGCATTTGGCGTTGCATAGCCGACGTACTCGGCGTTTTGCGCCGCATGTTTTGGATCGAGCATGAAGTTAATAAATTGGTGCGCCCCTTCAATATTTTTTGCCGTTTTTGGAATGACCATATTGTCAAACCACAAGTTGGAGCCTTCTTTCGGCACGACGTAATCAAGCTTGTCGTTTTCCGCAATCATTTCCGCCGCATCTCCCGACCAAACGACACCGACCGCCGCCTCTTCGTTCGCAATTAACATTTTAATCTCATCACCGACAATCGCTTTCACATTCGGCGTAAGGGCGTCCAATTTCCGCTTCGCTTCCTCTAAATGCGCCTTATTCGTATCATTTAACGAATAATGAAGGCTGTTTAACGCCATGCCCATCACTTCGCGCGCACCATCGACAAGCAAAATTTGATTGCGCAATGTTTTGTCCCAAAGATCGTTCCAGCTCGTTATTTTTTTACCGCCAAGCATGTCGCGGTTATACACAATTCCAACCGTTCCCCAAAAATACGGAACGGAATAACGGTTATCGGGATCAAACGATAAGTTTAAAAAACGCGGATCAATGTACTTTAAGTTGGGCAGCTTCGCATGATCTAAAGGGAGAAGCAGCCCTTCTTCTTTCATTTTGCTGATGGCGTATTCTGACGGAACAGCAACGTCAAACGTCGTTCCACCTTGCGCGATTTTCGCCATCATCGCCTCGTTCGAATCGAACGTTTGATAAATGACTTTTAACCCCGTTTGTTTTTCAAACATCGTAATTAGTTTAGGGTCAATGTAGTCCCCCCAATTGTAGACAACTAACGTATGATCCCCAGCATCGCCTTCTGCTTCATTTAGGCGGTTAGACACGTATAAAAGCAAAAACGCCACTACCAATACCGCGATAAATGATTGCACGAGCTTTCTCATTTTTTCCACATCCCATACAAACGACTGCCTTTTCGGCTAATCCAATAGTAGCCGGCGACAAGAACGACCGTCAGTAAAAATAACAACGTTGACAGCGCGTTAATCGATAAAGAAATACCTTGCCGCGCCCGCGAATAAATTTCGACAGACAACGTCGAAAATCCGTTTCCAGTCACAAAAAACGTTACCGCAAAATCATCTAAAGAATACGTCAATGCCATAAAAAACCCCGCGAAAATGCCTGGGGTAATAAACGGCAAGACGACTCTCGTTAAAATATGCCACTCATTCGCTCCTAAATCACGCGCCGCATCCACCCACGTCGGGCTCATTTCTTGCAGCTTCGGCAACACCATCAACACAACGATCGGCACACTAAAAGCGATGTGTGACAATAGCACTGACACAAACCCAAGCTGAATGCCAGCGAGCGTAAACAAAATTAAGAACGATGCCCCAATAATGACGTCTGGGCTTACAATGAGGACGTTATTCAACGTCAATAGCGCTTGTTTTACGCGCCAACTTTTCACGTAATAAATCGCTAGTGCACCAATGACGCCGAAAACGGTCGAAATAAGCGACGAAAATAGTGCGACGATAAGCGTATTTAATACGATCAGCAATAAGCGTGTATCGTGAAACACTTCTCGATACCATTCCAGTGTAAAGCCCTTAAAATGGTGCATCGTCCCGCCGCTGTTGAACGAATAAAACAGCAAATAAAAAATCGGCGTGTACAAGATGATAAAGACAAAAATTAAATACACATTTCCCCATTTCATCCGCCGCATGCCGATCACCTCCGATTCCCTGTCACAATAACGACCAATGCCATGATCATAATTAAAAATACGGCAATTGTCGCCCCCATCCCCCAGTCTTGGGTGACAAGGAAATGCTCTTCGATGGCCGTACCGAGCGTAATGACGCGGTTGCCGGCAATTAAGCGGGTAATCATAAAGAGCGAAAGCGCAGGAATAAAGACGGCCTGACACCCTGCTTTTACGCCATCAAGCGTGAGTGGAAACACGACGCGGCGAAATGTCGTCCACCCCGAAGCGCCCAAGTCGCGCGCCGCATCGACAAGCGACGGATTCATCTCTTCGAGCGCATTAAAAATCGGAAGCACCATAAACGGAATAAAAATATAGACCGACACAAATACAAAGCTAAAATCGGTAAATAAAATTTGCTTTGTGCCGATGCCGACCGTTTCTAAAATCGCATTTGCCAACCCGAACATGCCGAAAATCCCTAAAAATGCATACACCTTTAACAACAAATTCACCCAAGTTGGCAAAATAATCATCAATAGCCATAACTGCTTATGCTTTGTTTTCGTCAACAAATACGCCGTTGGGTAGGCGATGATAAGCGAAAAGATCGTAATTAAAAACGCGTACCAAAACGAACTAAGCGCCATTTTTAAATAAATCGGCGTAAAAAATTTCTCATAGTTTTCAAGCGTCCAATGCCCTTCAATGTCGAAAAATGAATCATATACAATCAACGCAATCGGTGCGACAACACATAAAGCGATCCACAAAATGTATGGAAATAAATAGACGTTGCGCACGCTACTTTTCATCGCCATCATCCTTTACACGCATGACGTGAATCGCTTCCGCTTCAAAATAAAGCCCGATTTCTTCGCCGACTTCCGCCTTTTTCGTCGAGTGGACGAGCCATTCGTTGCCGTTTTCATCATAGCCACAAATTTCATAATGCACTCCGCGGAACAGCTGCGAATCTACTTGCACGCGCAATTTGCCACGCTCCGGTGCAGTGATTTCTAAATCTTCCGGGCGAATAACGACATCGACTTGCTCATTTGGTTGAAAGCCGCCATCGACGCACTCAAACCGCTTCCCGGCAAACTCGACGAGAAAATCTTGAACCATCCGCCCCGGCAAAATGTTCGACTCTCCGATAAAATCGGCGACAAACCGGTTGACCGGCTCGTCGTAGATATCTTTCGGCGTACCGCTTTGCTGGATTTTTCCTTTATGTAAGATAAAAATTTGATCAGACATCGCCAGCGCTTCTTCTTGGTCATGGGTGACAAAAATAAACGTAATGCCAAGCCGGCGCTGCAACTCCCGCAACTCATACTGCATTTCCGTTCGCAACTTTAAATCAAGCGCCGAGAGCGGTTCATCAAGAAGCAGCACTTCCGGCTCGTTCACAATCGCGCGCGCAATCGCTACCCGCTGCCGCTGCCCGCCGGACATTTCTTGAATTCTCCTGTTTTCATATCCTTTCAAGTTGACAAACTGAAGCGCCTCCGCTACTTTTTCGCGAATATCGGTTTCTTTCATTTTTTTTACTCGCAAGCCAAACGCGACGTTTTCGAATACGTCCAAATGCGGAAAGAGCGCATAGTCTTGAAACACCGTATTCACTTGGCGTTTATTTGCCGGAACGTGGTTGACCGGCTGCCCATGAAAATAAATCGTCCCTTCCGTCGGCTCGGTAAATCCCGCAATCAGGCGCAAAATCGTCGTCTTCCCGCACCCTGACGGCCCAAGCAACGTATAAAACTTCCCTTTCTCCATTTCAAAACTCACATCATCCAACACCACAAGCCCATCATACTGCTTCGTCACACCCTCGAAGCGGATGATTGCATCTTGTTTCACTCCCAGCCCTCCGTTGTATGCAATATGTAAACAAAATCGAAATTTCCCTAATCATTTCTATTAGAACATGCAGCGGGAGGGAGTGCAATGGGATTTCTAAAAAATCTTATCCTCAATACCACGCCTATCTCAATTCCTAGTTAAATAAGATTTAAACGTCATACCTCCACTGACGGTGTTACTGTGATATAGGTTTCAGTTTCTCATAGGTACGATACAAACACAGACAACCTTTTGCTTCTATCGGTGCAGAATTTATGTTTCAATTCCTCATAGGTACGATACAAACAGGCATGAGGTTCATTACGTATAAGAAGGCCGTAGAAATAGCGTTTCAATTCCTCATAGGTACGATACAAACGTAATAATGAGACAAAAGATATATTAGAAAAATGCTGTTTCAATTCCTCATAGGTACGATACAAACTTGAACGTCCGGTTTCACCGTTGACTGAAAATCCGTGTTTCAATTCCTCATAGGTACGATACAAACCGCTTACGTATCAATACATCCAAGCGCTTGACATTGTTTCAATTCCTCATAGGTACGATACAAACGGCGTAGATTTTTTCTTGTGTGCTAATCCATTCCGCGTTTCAATTCCTCATAGGTACGATACAAACTTTTACTAGTCTTGCGTTCGTCGAATTATGACGAGTTTCAATTCCTCATAGGTACGATACAAACAATGAGGCAAAACAATATGACAAAGTAATACTCCAAGTTTCAATTCCTCATAGGTACGATACAAACTAAAAAAAGGAAAAATGGTGGGGTGGCAACAATGGAATGTTTCAATTCCTCATAGGTACGATACAAACATTTTTGACCAATTAGCTTGTCCGTTTTCTTGCCCTCAGTTTCAATTCCTCATAGGTACGATACAAACAAAAGAAGAGCTCGAAAAGGAGCTTCTCTAAGAAAATGTTTCAATTCCTCATAGGTACGATACAAACCCATACCAATCTACCGCGAACCCTCTTACCGTTTTTCCGGTTTCAATTCCTCATAGGTACGATACAAACCAAACTAGAGGCTTCTATGGAAGAAATCCGCGCCGAATGTTTCAATTCCTCATAGGTACGATACAAACAAAACCTCAACCAAAACCATCTCCGCAATCAAAGGAGTTTCAATTCCTCATAGGTACGATACAAACTCATTCCCTCCATGCGTCAAACAACCCCTTTATAGGTTTCAATTCCTCATAGGTACGATACAAACTTGGGTACGACAAGATGACGGCAACACGTATCACGGTTTCAATTCCTCATAGGTACGATACAAACGCATGGGACATAATTTTAGGACCGTATTCCAAGCCGTTTCAATTCCTCATAGGTACGATACAAACTTGTAAAAGAAAATATTTCAACTATTTATGAAATAGAGTTTCAATTCCTCATAGGTACGATACAAACATTCGTCTGAAATCATCTATCACAGTGTGCTTGATTTGTTTCAATTCCTCATAGGTACGATACAAACGAATGCATATTAGGAGTGAGAATATTAGAAGCGGAGTTTCAATTCCTCATAGGTACGATACAAACATATGGAAAAAGTGAAAGTTGTAGGCATGAGATATGGGTTTCAATTCCTCATAGGTACGATACAAACCGCAAAAGAGCATCTTGTAAATGATTATATGTGGCTGTTTCAATTCCTCATAGGTACGATACAAACGCCATTCAGTACAAAGTAAACGATTTTGATACAAATGGTTTCAATTCCTCATAGGTACGATACAAACCCAAAAAAGTGTTGATAGATCAACACATGGAAAAGTTATACACTACCATTGTACACATGTTTTAAAATTCAGTCAATAGTGTATATGCATTGATACAGTTGAAAAATCCGCAAAAAATAAACTGTCGTCGATCCTCTAGGATTTTTGCAAGATTGGAGGTCGACGACGGTTGTGAAAAAATTCACGATTTGAAAATTAAACGAAACGCTACTCCTAAAAACCCATTTCAAATAACAGCAATCCCCCCTCACCCCATCAACTTCCTTACCCACTTCAGCGCATTCGGGAAGTTTGGGTAGCGGAGTGGGATATCGAATTTTGTCGTTTGTTTTAAGACGCTTTTGTAGTGGGAGAAGGCATCAAAACTTGCTTTGCCGTGATAAGCGCCGATTCCGCTTTGTCCGACGCCGCCAAACGGCAAGTGTGGGTTGGCGATGTGCATGATCGTGTCATTGATGCAGCCGCCGCCAAAGCTCACTTGTGCCAGCACTTGTTGCTGGACGCGCTCATCTTCCGCAAACAAATAAAGGGCGAGCGGTTTTTCGTGATCTTGTACCGTGCGAATCGCTTCCTCGATCGTTGCAAACGTGAGAATCGGCAAAAGCGGGCCGAAAATTTCCTCTTGCATCACGTCATCGTTCCACGTCACATCATCTAATAGCGTCGGCTCGATCCACCGCTGTTGGATGTCATGGCTTCCACCGTGTATAATCGTACCATTTTCTAAAAAACGAACGAGTCGTTCCGCATGCCGTTCGCTCACGATGCGGCCGTATGCATCACGATCGCCGTACAGTTCATCCAAATAACGTTTCATTTTTTCCATCAGCGGCTGCTTTACCGCTTTATGCACAAGCACGTAATCAGGGGCAATGCACGTTTGTCCAGCGTTTAAAAACTTGCCCCAAACGATTCGTTTCGCGGCTAATTCAAGATGAGCAGACTGATCGACAATCGCTGGGCTTTTTCCACCGAGTTCTAATGTGACAGGAGTAAGGTGTTTCGCAGCAGCCGCCATGACGATTTTCCCGACCGATACGCTCCCGGTGAAAAAAATATGGTCAAAGCGCAAGCCAAGTAACTCTTGGCTTACATCAACCCCTCCTTCAACGACGGTGACATACTCTTCCGAAAACGCTTCGGAAACGATGGTTTTCAACAGCGCTGACATCGCTGGTGTATATTCCGACGGTTTCACTACCGCACCATTTCCTGCCGCAATCGCGCCGATAAGCGGACTAACTGCAAGCTGAAACGGGTAGTTCCACGGCGCAATAATAAGGCTTACTCCGTATGGCTCAGGATATACGTAGCTTGTCGAGCCGAAATGGGTCAATGGCGTCGGCACGCGCTTTGGCTGCATCCAACGAGCAAGCCGCTTCATAATAAAATTTATTTCTTCATACACGATCCCGATTTCTGTCGTATATGCTTCAAATGGCGATTTATGCAACTCCTTTTTTAACGTATCAGTAATCCTCTGTTCGTATTTTTGTATTGTTTCTTTTAATCGTATTAATTGCTTTAAGCGAAACTCAAGAGAAAGCGTTTCACCTGTTTGAAAATAACGCTTTTGTTTTTCAAGCAATTCGTTCATTCTGTTTCCTCCTCATCGCACCCGATCTTGAACCTTTCTGACAATATTCGTAACGAATTTACGTGGCATAAAGCGAACACTAAATGCGAGGAGTTTATTCGCCAGCCCCGGAATAATGACGGTTTTATTGTTCATTACTCCTCTGTAACCAGCCTCCACCACTTGTTTGACATCCATCACACCGCTTTTAAACAATTTTGATTGTTGTAAGTTCGCCCGATCGGCAAATCCTGTCGCCGTTGGTCCTGGGCATAACGCGCTCACAGTTACATTCGTGTGTCGCAACTCGTTACTTAGCGCTTCTGAAAAAGATAACACATACGCTTTCGTCGCATAATATACAGCCATGAATGGACCTGGTTGGAAAGCAGCGGTTGATGCTACGTTTAAAATTTTCCCTTCGTTTCTTTTTACCATATCTAAGACGACACACTTCGTCAAATGAGTGAGCGTTTTTATATTTAAGTCAATCATATTTAATTCTTCTTGTAACTCAGTCTCCACAAATTCTCCGTACAACCCAAATCCTGCGTTATTGACTAGGATATGAACGTCCAGCTGTTCATTTTTTAATGTTTCATACAAATCATGAACTTCGTTTTGATTCGATAAATCTTTAGCATATATCCATACGGTTATTCCGTATGTTTTTTCTAGCTGACGTTTCAGTTCATCTAATTTCTGCTTGTTTCGCGCTACTGCAATAATGTTATACCCTTCCTTCGCAAATCGTGCGGCAAATTCATAGCCAATTCCACTTGATGCCCCTGTAATTAATACGTTCTTTTTCATTTCCTACATCTCCTTTTTCTAAACGTTTAAAAACTTAAACATATAAATTGAAAAAATTGGCCTTTAGCATATCTAAAGGCACTCATTCTCGACAGCATGAATTAAATCTTTCAATAATTCAACAGCTTTTTCGATAGATAATACATAGTATCGCAATGTCCCTTTTTGTTCTACCGACACTAATCCTTGGTCGCGCAAAATTTTTAAATGGTGGGAAATCGCTGGACGCGATAAACTTGACCGTTCCGTAATTTCATTGACTGTTAGCTTATCGTGTTCCGCAAGCAGCAATACAATATCTTGTCGATGAGGATCGCTTAACGCTTGAAATAATGGTATACACGATCGAAACACCTCGATCGCTTTTTGTCCCATTCTTCTCTTCCTTTCTTTTGTTTAAAAGTTTAAACATTTGATACCTTTATCTTATTCCCTTTCTTCCCGTCTGTCAATACATTATTCGAAAAATAGATCCTTTAACCCCCCTCCACCTCCATCCTCAACGCTTCCACAAGCGCTTCTTGATATCCTGCCTTTTTCAGCCGCAACATTTCTTGTTTTAGCGGCTGCAGGTCACGAAGCGTAACCGATTGTAATTTCGCCAACCGTTCATCTGATAGCGAAACGGTTGGTTTTGTCGCCAAGTAATCGGAACGGTGATAATGCCAAAGCCGAACAGATGAACCGTACCGATCGACAAGACGCTGAGCCATTTTTAATCCTTCCGGGTCAAAATCACCCGAATAATAAAGAGTCTTTCCTTCTTTGACAAGCAAATCAAGCAACCACATCGTCGCTAAATTTAGCTGACCGTTTGTGCTAATGAGCGGTACGTTCGTATCCAAGAGCGTCGAAAACACGCCCGCATTTTCGACGACAAAGACAGAGTTGCCAATGGACGGATACGCCCGCGCCAATGGCATCACTTCCCTTAGCGGCACATTCAGCGCCGTATTCGTTTCGCATGCAGCAGCAAAAACAAGGTGGCGTCCCTTTTCTGTTTCTGCCATCACACCAGCACATGTCACAAAGTTCAACACATCTTCCCGCAAAAGGTGATACGATTGCAATAGTTCGTTCACCTCTTCAACCGATGAAAGGTCATATTCTTTTTCCGCGTAAAATTGCAACGCTGAAAGCAATAACTTCCCTGCAAGCGTATGCAAATCAAACGCATGTGGATCGTTCGCCATTTGTTGCGCAAACACTGGAAGGCGAACGTATGCGGACGGGAGCTGTTCAAGCGCACGACAAACGGAAGAAATTGCCGACTCTAACGCTTGGCGGTTTTGTTGGTACGCTAATTGCACAAACCGTTGCTTCTCTACCGCCATCAGCCAATCGCGCTGTGCTCGATACGTATTCATTAGCCGCGCAAAGTATGCTTCTTTTTCCCGCTCTATTTCTTGTTGTTGCTCTTTTTTCGTCACAAGCGGCTCGCCAAAATAATGCTCTAATAGTTCGATTAGCGAAACATCACCAAACCGTGTATTCGCAAGCTGTTGTTCAAACGCCGCAAGCGATACGCGGTTCATTTCCTTGCCAAAAAACGACGCAATCGCTTCCGTTTCTTCCGCCGAAAAATACGAAACGGAAATCGTCCCGCCAATGCGACCAAGCGACTCGTATTTCTTTTTCATTTCGCAAAAAAGGCGGTGAAACGGACGTTCACCGCGAAAAAATTGCACCGCTTCATCTAATCGGTTCAATGAGCTCACCCTTTCTTCCTTCAGTGACAAGCTGCTTTATTTTTCCGTTCCAATCATAGCGAATGACCGTCACGAACGACGCGTTTTTCGGACGAACGAGTTCGCAAATGGAGAGTGACGGGACGGTGTCATAATCGCCCCAAAGCGCTTGCGAGTTCATGATGTAATTAAACCCTAGCTGCTCGACTAAACCGAACATATTGCGAATATTATTCTCATCGACGCCGGCGAACGCTTCATCGAGCGAAATAATGTACGGCGCATCTTCTGCCGCTTCTTGATAGCGTGAGTACGTCGCCGCAAACAACGGAATATACATCGCCATCGCTTTCTCCCCGCCGCTAAATTGATAGAAACGTTGGTTCGTCAACTCCCGCTTCGGTTCATTCGTTTTTTGGTAATAAAGGGTAAACGAAAACCATTTCCGGTAATCCAACACTTCTTTAATAATTTGGTGCAACGTATTCCCTTGATTTGCATCGATGTTTTTTGTAATGCGACGATAAAGTCGCGCAAATAGGCGGTAAATTGTTCTTTATACACGAGAAACGAATCGGACATCATCCGTTCTTCCATGTTTTCTCCGTTTAAATACGCAATGTAGTCTGCAGAGTTTTGAATGATTTTTTTAAAATAATCGAACGTTTCTTCCCACACTTGATTTATTTCATCACGTTTTTCGACAAATCCACCGTGAATAATCGATTCCATTCGGACAAGCGATGCATACAGGCGGTCAAACCTCGTTTTTTCGAGCGAGCCGCCAAACGTATCTCCTAGCTGCTCAAGCGTGCGAATCATTCGTTCGATTTCGACCGTATACGGGCTACACTGGTAGCGAAATCGCTTCTTTTTAAATTCCTCAATCGTCCGAATATGGCCTGTTTCTTGTCTAGCGATTAAGTTTTTCCATTTGACGAGCTGCTCTAAGTCTTGTTGCAACTCTTCTTCCGTATAATCACGAAATTCATCGTACTGTTTTAAAAAGGCGTACACTTCTTCTGGGAACAAATATTGGCGCATTCGCTCGTGCTGCGTGTAAAAATAGCGCAAAATCGCGCGGTACCGGTAGGCGTTGTCAACTACTAAATATTTCGCCTCCGTAATCGGCTTTAGCCATGACGTATCCATCTTTCGCTCCCCTTCTATCATTCATCTACTATCATTGTAATCGATTCGCTATTCGTTCTCTACTAAAACGTCGTTGGGAAAATGTGCTCCTCAAGCGGCTTGACTAAAAAATGAAAATGTCCGCTAGCCATCCGCTGTCGATTCGTGTAAAATGGAAGCGAAAAGGAGGTGAAAGGAATGGTAGAACAGTTGCTATACGAAATTCTCCATGAAGTAAAAGCAACACGAGAAAAAGTCGAATCGCTGGAAAAACGAGTAGAAGCAGTCGAGCAAAAGGTAGAAACTCTTGAAAAAGAAGTGTCTTCTTTACGTCAACAAGTCCAAGCACTCGATGGGAAAGTCCAAGCACTCGATGGGAAAGTCCAAGCACTCGATGGGAAAGTCCAAGCACTCGACAGAAAAGTGCAAGCGCTCGACGAAAAAGTGCAAACGCTCGACGAAAAAGTGCAAGCGCTCGACGAAAAAGTACAGCTGCTTGACGAACGAACACTCGAAACGAAAGCGATTTGTGAAGCGGTTCGTCACGGTCAAGAGGTGCTCGCCGCAAAATACGACGCACTCGCACTCGATGTCCACAAAATGCAAGGAAACATCACCCACTTAACCAACATACTAGAAGAGAAAGTACTCCCTGCCCTCACCGACCACGAATCGAGCATTCAAGTATTAAACAATCGTGTATTTAAAGTAGAAAGCACCTTGCAAAAGCTTGTTCATCTGTGAGAAAAAGTAAATGTCAAATAGCCCCCACCTTTTTGAGGGTCGGGGCTTAAAGTATTATTTAGTTAATGAAAGGCAATACATCAAACAGGAAGGAGCATCGGACTATGGCAGGCTCCGATCAAGTATGCTCGAATTTACGGGAGAGGTATTCCTAATTTTGGATAATCAACAACCGTGTTAATTCTTCGTCCAACCCAATGAAAAAACGCTCTTTCATATGGTTTTCCTTCCCACTATAATAAGAAGATGATGTTCATGCTCAGTTGATTCTCCCGGATGAGACTCCAGATAGGAGAAAGGTTTAACTTCTTCAATATCAAACACATCAAACTCATCCAAATGATCCTTAGAGAGGAAATACACCGGACGGTAGGGTCGATGCGGTCGTTCGAACATGTTCTTTTCAATTTCCACTCCGATACCAAATTCAGCATCATGTACCGACAAGTCCGACAAAAACAAAATTCCATTATCTTTTAGAACTTGATGACACTCTTTGATCATTTTTTTCGTAAACGTCAAATAGCCCCCACCTTTTTGAAGGCCGGGGCTTGAGGTATTATTTAGTTAGCTGCTGAAAAGCAATACATGAAACAGGGAGTGTGGTTGACCAAGGAAGCATTTGATCCAATGCGTTCTTGTCTGACAAATCCATATTGGGAAGCTTCTCAAAAAGATAGCGAAGGTAATAATATGGATGTAATTGATTCGCTTTCGCTGTCTCCACTATGCTGTAGATGATGGCACTTGCCCGTGCACCTTGTGGTGTATTAGCGAAAAGCCAATTTTTCCTTCCGATGACCACCGATTTGATCGAGCGTTCGCTGCGATTATTATCGATCTCCAGTCGCCCATCCTCTAAAAAGGCCACTAATTTATCCCATTGGTTCAGACAATACGCAACGGCTTTTCCTAATGCGCTCTTTGGCAACACGTGCTGTTTTTGCTTTTGCAGCCATGACAAAAAAGCGTCTAAGATAGGCTTGCTTTGCTTTAGACGTTCTTCATACCGATCTTTAGGATCTAATTTTTTTAATTTACGTTCCACCGCAAACAGCTGATTACAGAAATTCAGACCTTCCGTTGCGGTCACTGGTGCCACGCTATTGGCAGGCATGGATTTTAGGGCGTCTGTAAATCCTCTACGCGCATGAGCCCAACAACCAACCAAGGTTACGTTTGGCACTTGATGGTATCCTGCGTATCCATCCACCTGCAAATAGCCTTGAAAACCGTTCAGGAAATTCTTTGGGTTTTCCCCTGCTCTCGTTTCCTGATAATCATAAAGGATGATAGGCGGCCCTTCTATTCCTGTCTGATACTGCCATAAATAGGAGGTAGAAGTAGCCGGTCTTCCAGGTTCCTGAAGAACCTGAAGGGTGGTTTCATCGGCATGAATAATATCCAGCTCCAGAAGATGTTCGTGCATCCGATGATACAGCACACTCAGCCATCGTTCCGCTCCTTTTACCATCCAATTGGCAAAGGTTTGTCGAGAAAGAGGCATGCCCATTCGTTGAAACTGTTTTTCTTGGCGATATAACGGGAGTCCCTCTACATATTTTTGCGTCATAATATGTGCCAAAATAGAAGGAGAGGCAAGACTGCCCGGAATGACGGATTTCGGTCTAGGCGCTGTTTGAATAGGTGTTTCGATCTCATGGTGCTCACAATGGCGACAAGAATAGACATATTGCACGTGTTTCACTACTTTTAATTCCGCAGGAATATAGACAAGTTCTTGGCGTACTTCCGTACTCATTTCATGTAGCGTTCCACCGCAACACGAACAGACCTGCTCTTCATCGGATAAACGGTATTCGACCGTTTCGACCGGCAGGTTTTCCAGCATCGCTTCGCGGTGACCGCGTGTTTTCCGACGGCGCTGATAACGAATGGACTCCAACGTAGGTTCCGGCAACTCAAGGTTCGATTCGTTTTCTACCTCGTTGAATAGTTCCAATTGACCAGGATGGATTTTTTCACTTGAAACGCCAAAGCGTTTGTGCTGCAGAAGGCGAAGCTGTTCTTCATACCATTTTACTTTCGCTTCCAACTCCTGTTGCTTTTTTAGTTTCGCCTGTAATTCTGCATTTTGCTTTTCTAGCATTTCCAAGCGTTGGAGGAGATCTTCAGTTGTAAGATTGGAATGAGGGAATTTCGCTGTTTTTTTCATACTCTCATTATACAATAAAACAGCGGAATTCCCTGAATTTTTATTATTTAAATAACTTTCTTTGCGGTTACTGCCGAATGGGCTTGTTTCTGGTTCAATGATAGTCCATCGAGCAGCCAGCGTAATTGGCGTGGACTAATTTGTAAAGGTTCCGAGCTGTGCTCCGAAGGCCAATCAAACGTTCCACGTTCCAGTCGGCGATAATATAGCCAAAATCCG
This sequence comes from Anoxybacillus amylolyticus, assembly GCF_001634285.1. Classification (GTDB taxonomy): domain Bacteria; phylum Bacillota; class Bacilli; order Bacillales; family Anoxybacillaceae; genus Anoxybacteroides; species Anoxybacteroides amylolyticum. The sequence continues at coordinate 705,659 of NZ_CP015438.1, read as the reverse complement.
TTATGATCCCAATGAAGAATTTTCAATTTATCCCGTCCACGATTGCAGAACACAAAAAGGGTAGAAGAAAAGGGATCAAGCTGGAATGCTTCTTGGACGATGGCTGCCAACCCGTCGATGGATTTTCGCAAATCTGTACTCCCTCGGGCGAGGTACACATGGGTCACCGTGGCCGCATTTAACATAACGTTTTCAACACCTTCACCACATCGGCAAAAAGCGAAGGGTTAAACCCTTGCTTCACCTCGATCGAACATTCGCCGATTTTTACTTGGATGGAATCCTCTTCATGGATCGATGGATCTGCCATCACAACGGATGCCCATTTTGTAGAGGGATTTGGTGTAGCGTTGGAACCTTCGAGCCGTTTGAGCCAGTACTTCAGCTGGTGAACCTTTAACCTATTCCTTTCACACCATTTTGCTTGGGTGAGACCACTCGCCCTGTAATCAGCAATACGCTGTTCCCATTCACGTCTTCATTCGTTTTTGTCCATACCAAAACTCCTTTAATTAAGATTTCTAAAGAAATTATGGCACGGATGTAGGGGCAAAACTAGGTGGGAAGAGTTTGACGCTTACTTTTTTTCCGGTCTTCGTAACGAAACTGATGAAAAACCTTATGCGAAAAAACTGCATCGTACCCATCATTCGGATGTTTCATATCCAAAACACTGTCTACATAGAAGTCGATATCTAATTTTTTTTCTTGGCTCCAATGTTTCGCTAACTTTATCCCTTCCTCGGAAAGGTCGATGCCCGTCACCTTGAAACCTTTTTCGTGAAAATAAACGCATTCTCTTCCATATCCACATCCAGCAACCAATATATTTTTACATCCTTTTTCCGCAAACAACCGTGCAGCCATTTTCGCTGTAGGTCCTGGCTCATCCCCCCATACAAACCCAAATCGTTTATATCTATTTTCTTGCCATTTTTTACTTTCGTCAGGTTGCAAGTCCCAATAATTCTTCAAGTCCATTAAGTCTTCACCGCTTTCTTATAATATAAATATATTCCTTGAGGATCCGCTACACTGTGAAACTTATATCCCATCTTTTCAAAAAACTTCTGGTTAACTTCCAGATCCTTGCGAAGCATTACCCAGCCGACGCATCCGCCTTGTTCAATTGCTTTTTGTTCTGCTATTTGATACAGTTTTGTGCCGATTCCCTGTCGTCTAAACTCTGGTAATACAGAAAGATATGCAACACTAAAATCACACTCGTTCAAAGATAATCGTACACATCCCACTGCTTCTGACCCTCCAAAATAGACGATCCATTTATGTAACTCTCTTCTAATGTCCTCTTCTGTCAAAACCATTGCTGAGGTAATTAACCCCGATCGTTCATATTCCAGATTTGCTATTCTAACAATGTAATTGATCAAATATTCCAATTTCAAACAAATATACACCTTCTTTAGGTTTCGTGCTCAAGATGCAATGAAGAGTGGGTGTTATCGATTCATCGGCTTTCCAAGCCGATAGCGTCATCGAGTCCTTTGAGCGAATGTTGGTAGCGACATATCACTTTAATGGGGTGAGTGTCTTTCGGTTCGATGTAGTGGGCAAACTCCTTCTCCTAAACGGCAATGCCTTTTGGATAAAGAAGCCGATTCTTCTTGAGTATCGCGATCACTCGGAATCCCTTTTTTCAGACAAGCTTCCACGAACGTTTGCGATGGATATCAAGAGTCCGTCAGCACATTAATAGGACGGGGCACACCCAAAGAAGAAAGCATCTCGGTCGCAAATTTTTCTTTGCTTTTCCCAGCCGTCTTGTCATAGAAATGAGAGGCAAAAGGAAACGCTTGAGTCATTAGCCAAACGAGAGAATGTCCCCAGACAGACTTTTTATTCGCGTGAGAATAATGCCAATCACGCCCTTGAACCGCATGTGTTGCCAGTGACGAGGGCTTTGTTTTTTGGTAAATCGTATCATCAATCGAAACAAAAATGGGTTAATTCTCTCGTTTCGCGCTTCGTTCGACACGACGAAGCATTCACTGCTGGAGCTTACGAAGCAACGTTTCTTCATCCCAAGGGCTTTTCGTGAAAAAATAGCTGAGTGTCGTACGGCGATTCGGATGAAAGCCCCCATAATGAAGATTGGTGAATTTTCCAACAAATTCTTTAGTTTCTAGATCATCCACTCTTCTTTTTTGCTTGGAGGTAAATTTAAGTTGGTAAATTCACTCATATACAGTGTATTACATAAAAAGAACAATAAGTAATTTATGTTAATTCAAGAATATTAAAAAAAAAGTCAACTTTTTTTCAAAAATCTTTCTGTATACATCTAAATTGACATCCTAACCTCTGATTTACAACAGCACACCCAACGCGGCGTAACACTTCATCTGCGTGCTGTAAGACGTATTGTTCAAACCGAGTAATAGACTGAGCAATGTCGTTTTGATCTTTATGCAAGACGTTGGCGATGACTTCATCTTTCAACCACTTCCACAACCGTTCAATTGGATTCAAATGTGGGGAATACGGTGGCAGAAAATTAAAGTGAGAGGCGCTGCCTTCTTCACCATCGAGAAATGCTTGCACCATGTTGGCATGATGAATACGCCCATTGTCCAACACAAGCACGATAAAACGATCCGAATATTTCCCTTTCAACAGGTGCAAAAAGTCTAGGAACGTCTCAGCATTGACTGATGATGCTGAAACACGACATCGCCTTGTTGGACGTCGGCTGCACCGAAAATCGAAACGTGAGCGTGGTGACCGTAGCTTGGCACCTGTTTTTGGTGCCTACTTCTGCCCATGTCGTACGAAGCGCTTGATAGGCACGAACATGTGTCTCGTCCACATAAAACATGGTGACGTTCTCGGTGATTAGTTTTTTTTATAAATTCGAGCTCCTTTTGAAAAGCAGCTTGACGCTCTGGGTCACCTTTCACCAGCTTGTAAGTCGGACGTGTCCATGATAAACGAAGACGATGCAACAACTTGCGAATGCCTTCACGTGACATCGAAACGCCATATGTTTGTTGAATGTAGGATTGCAATATCCGTGTGTTCCATGATGAAGAATTGCCCCAACCGACATCAACGGGCGTGGTGGTTAACACAACTTGTCTTAGTTCTTGTTGCTGTTCTTCGGCAAGAAATGGTGAACGACCTAGTGGCACTCGTGCCGCCTTTTTTTCTTTAAAAAAATACGATACAATGAAAACACAAGGAGGGAAACAGTATGTCGTTGCCAAATGAAAAACGTCCGTGGACATATGCGGATTACGCAAACTTGCATGAGGAAAAACGATATGAAGGAATTGATGGTATCTTATTTATGACTCCTTCACCTACGCCAAGACACCAACGTATTGTTACCGCTTTGTCAGCACTGTTTTTCGACTTTTTACAGCATTCCTCGTGTGAAGTATTTGTTGCACCAATCGATGTATGCCTATTCGCAACAAAAGATACTCCCCTTCATGACATTAAAGATTGGTATATTCCCGATTTAATCATTGTTTGTGACAAACAAAAAATCGGTGATGAACGAATTTATGGAGCGCCAGATTTAATCGTAGAAATTCTCTCCCCATCTACCGCCAAGCATGACCGCATTACAAAATTTCATAGCTACGAACGGGCTGGTGTTAAAGAGTACTGGATTGTCGATCCGATTCATGAAACAGTTGAAATATATGCTTTGCAAGATGGGCATTTTCGTCAAATTCGTATGCATTACAAAGATGAAACTATTCACCCTTATATATTTCCCAACTGTTCCATTGAGTTACAGAAAGTGTTTATGTGATTTTAAAAACCCCCGCGAGCAAGTGCCGCGAGGGGTTGTTTATTATCGCTTATTTATTTCCTCAAGCAATAGCTTATTCACAAGCGGTGGGTTTGCTTGTCCTTTTGTCGCTTTCATAATTTGGCCGACTAAGAAGCCGATCGCACGGTCTTTTCCGTTTTTGAAGTCTTCGACCGATTGCGGATTCGCATCGAGCACTTCGAGCACAATGTTGCGCAACGTTGCTTCGTCAGAAATTTGCACAAGCCCTTGATCTTTGACGATTTGTTCCGGATCGCCGCCTTTTTCGACCAACTCTTTAAAGATTTTTTTCGCGATTTTCGATGAAATCGTGCCGTTTTGAATGAGTTTAATCATACCAGCTAAGCTTTCCGGTGTTAACGCGATGTCGTGCAATTCTTTTTGTTCCGCATTTAAGTAACCGGACACTTCAACCATCAACCAGTTGGAAGCCAATTTTGGATCGGCGCCGTTCGCAACCGTTGCTTCGAAAAAGTCCGCCATTTCTTTTGTGAGCGTTAGTACTTTCGCATCATACTCCGGCAACCCGAGCTCTTCTACGTATCGTTTTTGCCGCGCATCTGGAAGCTCTGGGAGGGAAGCGCGAACGCGTTCTTTCCATTCCTCATCGATATAGAGCATGACTAAATCCGGCTCTGGGAAGTAGCGATAGTCTTCTGAACCTTCTTTTGTGCGCATTAAAATCGTCGTTTTTGTCGCTTCATCGAAACGGCGTGTTTCTTGTTGGATGACGCCGCCAGACAACAAAATTTTCTCTTGGCGTTTCGCTTCGTACTCAAGTCCTTGGCGAACGAAGTTAAACGAGTTTAAGTTTTTCAACTCCGTTTTTGTGCCGAATTTGTCTGAACCAATTGGACGAAGGGAAATGTTTGCGTCACAACGAAGCGAGCCTTCTTCCATTTTGCAATCCGATACGCCTGTATATTGAATGATCGACTTTAATTTTTCTAAATACGCATACGCTTCTTCTGGCGAGCGAATGTCCGGTTCCGATACAATTTCAATCAGTGGCGTGCCTTGACGGTTAAAGTCGACTAACGAATAGCCGTCCCCTGTATGCGTCAGTTTTCCTGCATCTTCTTCTAAATGAATGCGCGTAATGCCAATTTTTTTCTTTTTGCCGTTCACTTCAATTTCAATCCAGCCGTTTTGTCCAATCGGTTGGTCGTATTGTGAAATTTGATACGCTTTGGGATTGTCCGGATAAAAGTAGTTTTTCCGGTCAAATTTCGTTTCCGTCGCGATTTCGCAGTTTAATGCCATCGCCGCTTTCATCGCATATTCAACCGCTTGTTTGTTTAACACCGGAAGAACGCCTGGATACCCTAAGTCAATGACGCTCGTTTGTGTGTTTGGGGGCGCTCCGAATGCGTTTGGGCTGCTTGAGAAAATTTTCGATTTTGTTTTCAGCTCAACGTGAACTTCAAGTCCGATGACGATTTCAAAATTCATCGTGATCTCCCCCCTTACAATGTCGGTTTTTGTTTATGATAGTTTGTCGCTTGTTCAAACGCGTGTGCGACGCGGTAAACCGTACTTTCATCGAAATGTTTGCCGATAATTTGCAGACCGACTGGCAAACCGTTGACAAATCCGCACGGCACTGAGATGCCTGGAACACCCGCAAGGTTGACTGGAATCGTTAAAATGTCGTTCGCGTACATCGTTAATGGATCGCTCGTTTTTTCGCCGATTTTAAACGCTGGCGTCGGCGTCGTCGGTCCGATAATCACATCATATTTTTCAAAGACGTTCTCAAAATCTTGTTTAATGAGCGTCCGCACTTTTTGCGCTTTTTTGTAATATGCGTCATAATAGCCGGAGCTTAGCACGAACGTCCCGAGCATAATACGGCGCTTCACTTCGTTGCCGAATCCTTCGCTGCGCGTTTGTTTATACATGTCAATCAAGTTTTTCGCATTATCTGTCCGATAGCCATAGCGAACACCGTCAAAGCGAGCAAGGTTTGCCGATGCTTCTGAAGACGCTAATAAATAATACGTCGCAAGCGCGTATTTCGAATGAGGGAGCGATACTTCTTCCCATGTTGCGCCTAAGCTTTCTAATACTTTTAGGGCATCAAGCACCGATTGGCGCACTTCTTCAGATACCCCTTCGCCTAAATATTCTTTCGGAACGGCAATTTTTAGCCCTTGAATGTCGCCTGTTAAGGCAGAAACGTAGTCTGGTACGTCAACATTCGCGGATGTAGAATCCATCGGATCTAAACCGGAAATGACTTGTAGTACATATGCGTTATCTTCTACCGTCCGTGTAATTGGGCCGATTTGGTCAAGCGAGGAGGCAAATGCGACAAGCCCATAGCGCGATACACGGCCATACGTCGGTTTTAAGCCAACGACACCGCAAAACGCAGCTGGTTGACGAATCGAGCCGCCCGTATCCGAACCGAGCGCAAATGGCACTTCTCCTGCCGCGACTGCCGCTGCCGAACCGCCGCTTGAACCGCCCGGAACGCGCTCTAAATCCCACGGGTTGCGCGTTAATTGGAAGCCGGAGTTTTCTGTCGAAGACCCCATCGCAAATTCGTCCATGTTTAATTTTCCGATCGTAATGGCGTCTGCTTCATGCAAACGTTGCATCACCGTCGCATCATAAATCGGGTCAAAATTATAAAGAATTTTGCTTGCGCATGTCGTGCGCAACCCTTTCGTAACAATATTGTCTTTAATGCCGATCGGCATGCCAAACAACAAGCCGAATTCGGTTTCAGTCGCTAACTTTTCATCTAATTCTTTCGCTTTCACGCGCGCTTGCTCTTCGTTTAACGTTAAAAACGCTTGTACTTTCTCGTCTACTTCCGCGATCCGTTTAAATGATTCGTCCACTAAATCGGATACGCAGATTTCCTTTTTATGTAACATCCCGTGTAATTCCGATAGTTTATAATCAAACAGTGACATCGTTTTCCCCCCTTATTCTAAAATCGCTGGTACGCGGAACTGGCCGTCTTGTTGATCTGGTGCGTTTTTCAACACTTCTTCTAGCGGAAGCCCCGCTGTTGGCACATCGTCGCGCATGACATTTTTCATGTTTAATACGTGCGACGTTGGCGGAACGTTTTCGGTGTCTAGTTCGTTTAATTGCTCCGCAAACGTAATAATCGCATCTAGTTGTTTCGTGAACATTTCTGCCTCTTCTTCCGTGATCGCTAATCGCGCTAAATGCGCCACGTGTTTCACTTGCTCGATTGAAATTCTTGACATTCCTTTCACCTCCGATATTGTCGACCTTTGCAATACTATGATGATACCAAACTTTCGTTGAATGAAGCAACATTTGCCATGAACGAGTTGAAAAATGTTTGACGAAACGCTCATATAGGCATACAATAAAAAAAATTTCGTTCACTAACAACTCGTATAATTTCGGGAATATGGTTCGAAAGTTTCTACCAAACGACCGTAAATCGTTTGACTACGAGGAAATTCTCCTCGTGCCGAGTTGTCAACAAGAGGAGGAGCACACGATGAAGCAGCTTGCCGTAGCTTCCAAACGGCAACTAGCCGATGTTGTCGTCAAAAACGGAAAAATTGTCAACGTCTTTACACACGAAATTATGCAGGCAGATATCGCGATTGCAGATGGAAAAATCGTCGGTATCGGTGCATATGACGGTCATACCGTCATTGACGCCAAAGGGAAATACGTTTGCCCTGGGCTAATTGACGGACACGTCCACATTGAATCATCGATGGTTACACCGAGCGAATTTGCTCGCGTTGTCGTTCCGCACGGCGTCACAACCGTCATTACCGATCCGCACGAAATTGCAAACGTTGCTGGAACGAGAGGAATCGAGTTCATGCTTAATGATTCTGAGCACACTCCGCTCGATGTATATGTCATGTTGCCATCGTGCGTGCCTGCAACTGCTTTTGAACATGCTGGTGCGACGCTTCATGCCGAACAGTTAGCACCGTTTTTTTCGCATCCGCGCGTGCTTGGGCTTGCGGAAGTGATGGACTACCCGTCGCTTTTGGAAGGAAAACAACATATGCTCGCTAAACTAATCGCTGCGATGGAAGCAAATAAACTAATCGACGGACATTTAGCTGGTCTTGATGAAACAGCCGTTAACGTGTACCGAAGCGCCAATGTTCATACCGATCACGAGTGTGTCACAGTAGACGAAGCGCTAGCTCGCGTTCAACGTGGCATGTACGTTTTAATTCGGGAAGGGTCCGTTGCAAAAGATTTGCACAAACTACTCCCGGCAGTCCATACGTATAACGCACGTCGCTTTTTATTTTGCACAGACGATAAGCATATTGACGAACTTGTCACCGAAGGAAGCGTCGATCATCATATTCGCCTCGCGATTCAAGCTGGTATAGAGCCGATAACAGCGATTCAAATGGCGACATTAAACGCCGCAGAATGTTATCGCCTATATACGAAAGGCGCGATCGCCCCTGGATATGATGCGGACTTTTTGCTTGTGGAAGATTTGCATTCGTTTTCCATTACGCACGTCTTCAAAAAGGGAGCGCTCGTTGCGGAAAACGGACGCGTTACATGTTCTGTCACAAAAGCCACTTCGATCGACAAAACGATTATACAGTCGGTTCATACAAAAAAGATAACAAAAGAAAATGTGCAAATTCCGTTCACACGCGGAAATCAAGCAAATGTCATTCAAATTATTCCAAATCATTTGCATACGAAACGGCTCATTACAGAAGTGCATGTCGAAAACGGCGTCTTTCAACCGTCGATCGAGCAAGATTTACTAAAACTTGTTGTCGTCGAACGTCACCGTGGGCTTGGAGTCGGTGTTGGCATCGTCAACGGCTTTCAGTTGAAAAAAGGGGCCATTGCGTCATCGATTGCGCATGACTCACATAACATCATCGCTACCGGAACGAACGATAACGACATTATTGTTGCCATTGAACACGTGAGAAAAATGAACGGCGGGCTTGTCGTTGTGAAAAACGGCGACGTTTTAGCGGATTTGTCCCTTGAAATCGGAGGGCTTATGACGGTGAAAAATTACGAAGACGTGTTGCAACGTTTACAAAGTATTCACCATGCCTTGTCCACACTCGGAGCATCGGACGAATTTAATCCGTTTATTACGCTCGCTTTTTTAGCGTTGCCAGTCATTCCAGAACTCAAATTGACTGACCAAGGCTTATTTGACGTCTCATCGTTTCAATTTATCGATGTAGAGGTGTAGGGGGATTTTTTATCCCCCTTTTTTTGTCGAATGATGTTATAATATGGTTGTGTGCAAAGGAGGTGAGAAGATGAGCGAGCAATTGTTGGAGAAAATTTTACACGTCGTCACAGACATCCAAAAAGAATTGCAGGACATTCGCGAAGAACAAAAAGCGATTCGAGAAGAACAGGAAGCATTAAAAAATGGACAAAAAGAGCTTTACGATCTAGTCAATGCTCTACTCCATCGCCAAGAAGAAACAGACGCAAAGCTTGAAGCTTTAACGATGGACGTGCATCATATGCGCGGTGAAATGACAGCAATGAAGCAAGAAATCCACGCACTAAACGAAAAAATTGACTCCCACTATGAACAACTCAACGAGCGTCTTAACAATCTCCAACTTGACCTTGATTTCACCGTTCATAAAACAACAATGACGGAGCGAGAACTTTTCAAAATGAGAAATCGGTTGTTTTCATAGAGAGGGCATTTCCCTCTCTATGAAATTCGATTCATATACTTCTTTCATTTATCATTCTCTCTATCAAACATAACATCACTTGCAAAAATGGATTAAATAATCCCGAACACACCTACATTGCCTCTAATGTAATCGAGCACATAGTCTTCTCCCTGCATAATATCCCAGTGCCCCCATATAAATCGAGGCTACAAAAACAAAAGAAGGATAAAAAGGAAACGACGTAATCGTTGCGATCCCCAAAACAACCGCCCAATCCCATTTCAATCCCCATTTTTTATCAAAAAAAGAAACAAACGCTTCTGTTACTGCACATATAAACGGAACAGCTAGTACTACAATTGGAAAAATGGCAACAAAGAAAGAAAAAGTGCTAAGTAATGAGAGGGAAAGGGCAAACGTGACAAATGACAGCAAAACCTCTACTAAAAATTTTTTCACTTGTTCTTCCCTATCCTTCCAATTCGCGAACTCGTTTTTTCATCTCTACTAATAACTGATCAAATAAATGAACATAGCGCTGACGAACATGTTCATAAATTTCCATCGCTATTTGTTCGTCGTATGTATGTGATGTTCTATTTCGGTCTTCTAACAGTTGAATCCACGCTTCTCCATCTTGAATAAGCCCTTCTTTAAACGCTTGTTTGATCGTTTTTCGCGGACTTGTGACTTCGTTGTTTCCGTTATATTCTAAGTAGCTTTTCATCCATTTCCATGCTAGTTCGTACGTAAACTCAAATCGTTGAATTGTCGCGTCAAGAACTAAGTCGTCTTTTGCCACATCACGCGCGATGCTTTGATGCAGTTTATGTAATGCTTTTTCAAAGTCAAATAGTTTATCAATGATTTTATTCATCGTCACGACTGCCTCCCCGCGTTCATTCGTTAAAAAAATGGTCTTTCCTTCGAGATCAATATACGATTTGAGCTTTTCATTGCTGATCTTTTCATAATCTATGGCATCCACAGTATAAATGATATTTGCTTCTGCTAAATCGTCTTGAATGCGGTACAGCTGCTCGTTATTGCTTCTAAACTTAATCGCAATATCAATATCCGATGTTTCTTTATAATCGCCTCTTGCCCTTGATCCGAACAAAATCACTCTTTCAATGATGTCAGCATAATTTTGAAACACATAAATGAGGTTGTAAAATGTTTGCTTTTTTAATCCGTACATGTTTGTACTCAATCGTTCATCACCACTCACTTCTATTCATATGAAGGATGTCTTTCTTCATTATACCACTATCACTCTTATCCTAACGTTCATATTTTTCTCTCCACGCGCAAAACCCCTCTTAGCGTTTCGCCAAGAGGGGTTTCCATTAAAACATTTCTGATACGGTTTTCGCTTGCATATGAAGCAATAAGTAGTCTGGACCACCTGCTTTTGAGTCTGTGCCAGACATGTTGAAGCCGCCAAACGGATGGTAGCCGACGATGGCGCCTGTGCAACCACGGTTAAAGTAAAGGTTGCCAACATGGAACTCTTCACGTGCTTTTTCAAGGTTAAAGCGGTTGTTCGAAATAACTGCGCCCGTTAAACCGTATTCTGTGTTGTTGGCAATGTCAAGCGCATGATCGAAGTCTTTCGCTTTCGTAAACGCCACAACTGGTCCGAAAATTTCTTCTTGCATAATGCGCGCTTTCGGATCAAGATCCGCAAAGACTGTCGGCTGAATGAAGAAGCCTTTCGAGTCGTCTCCTTCGCCGCCTGTCATTAGTTTGCCTTCTTGTTTGCCAATTTCGATATATTCCATGATTTTGTTATACGCCGATTGATCGATCACCGGTCCCATAAACGTGCTTTGCTCTTCTGGGTTGCCGACTTTTAATTGCTTCGTTAACTCGACAACGCGGTTTAACACTTGATCGTACACATCTTCAAGCACCACCACACGCGAGCATGCGGAACATTTTTGACCAGAGAAACCGAATGCCGACGCCACAATCGATTGTGCAGCTAATTCAAGATCTGCTTCTCTATCAACAACGATCGTGTCTTTTCCGCCCATTTCCGCAATAACGCGTTTTAACCAAATTTGACCCGGATGTACTTTCGCCGCACGCTCATAAATGCGGATACCGACGTCGCGCGAGCCTGTAAAGCTAATGAACCGCGTGCGCGGATGGTCGACTAAATAATCACCTACTTCCGCGCCGCTTCCTGGGATATAGTTCAATACGCCTGCTGGAAGACCTGCTTCTTCTAACACTTCTACGAACTTATAAGCAACGACTGGTGTGGCACTTGCTGGCTTTAAAAGCACCGTATTTCCTGTCACAAGCGCTGCAACTGTCGTTCCCGCCATAATTGCAAATGGGAAGTTCCACGGTGAAATGACAACGCCAACACCAAGCGGAATGTAAAAGAAACGGTTTGTTTCTCCCGGGCGGCTTTCCACAGGAATGCCATCTTTCAATTTCAACATTTGACGCGCATAATATTCCATAAAGTCAATCGCTTCCGCAGTATCTGCATCTGCTTCTTTCCACGGTTTTCCTGCTTCTTTCACAAGCAATGCGGAAAACTCATGTTTGCGACGACGCACAATCGCTGCGGCACGGAACAAAATGTCTGCGCGCATTTCTGGCTTCGTTTTGCTCCACCACTTAAACGCTGCGTCAGCTGTTTGCATCGCTTTTTCTGCTAAATCTTTATTCGCTTTCGCTACGCGCCCAACAGCTTCTGTTTTATTCGCTGGGTTGATGGAAACAATTTTATCTTCTGTCATGATTCGTTCGCCGCCAATAACAAGCGGATACTCTTGACCAAGATATGCTTGTACCGTTTTCAATCCTTCTTCAAACGCGTTTTTGTTTGTTTCTACTGTAAAATCGGTGAATGGTTCATGTTTATAAGGTTGTACCATGTGTGAACCCCCTTTACGAAAATTAAAAACGTTTACAACCCACATTTATCATTCTAACGAATATGCTGTACTTATTCAATTGCAAGCATCACTGATAAATGTGAACAAACGGCTCATCTGCTTTCGCCGGGCGCACAATAATACTTTCTGGCCCACTGACAGAAGAAATATAAACGTTTACGTTGACATAGTCAGGAAACTTCTCCATGACTAACCCTGTCACATATTGCGTAAACGCAATCACTTCCGCTTTCCCATAAAACTGCATTGGGATCGTAATGGTTAACTGTTGCAATTGGTCATCGACATAAAACGCTTTGCCAATAACCCCTGTGTAATTCGGGAAAAAGTCTTCGACATCAGACTTAAAGTTTAAAAATTTCATTAAATCGTCCCGATGGTTTTTTTCTGCATCATCGGAAGGAAACAGTGCATATTCTTCGTTGATTTTTGTCCAGCGATCAATGGTATCGCTCCCTTGATCGACATTCGCCATCGCAAAAAAGTGGCCAGGGATCATCGATGTTCTTGGCTGCTGTTTAAATAACGCCATCGTAATCGGTACATTTTTTAATTCTTTGATGTGCCGGATGCGCGACAACACTTCGGAAGCAATGCGCTTCCCTTCTCGTTCGATTTCCGCATCGCTTATTTCCACTTCCCGTGGATAGCCTTGCTCTGTTTGGTAATAATGGACGGAATTAAGGGCGAGGCCAATGACCACTCCGCCAAGCTGCACTTTCCCGTTATCATTTTTCGTTAAATAATCGTGTTCTAAAATGCTTGCTAAATAAATTGGGCTTTTTGTATTTTTTTCTTCGTTTGTTCCTTGATCGCTTAATACCGGATTGAGCCCAATATTATCAGCTTCGGTCATTCCTTCTTCTTTTAATTGCTCCTTTGTCATTTTGCGCATTAGCCATTTTTTAATTGTTTCTTTATCTAAATATTGTCCCTCTTGAAATAAATAATCTTTCGGGGAAAAGCGCTGTTGGGCAAGTCGCATTAACCCTGTTTCAAATTCGTCCACATCTAAGCGCGTATTCAAATTTTCCACCGCAAGCCCGCGCGCTTCAGATGGGGTAAACGGCAAAATCATTCGATAATACGAATCGGAAATATTGTATTTTGGAATGACCGCTGTTTGTTGTTTATTATTTTTCTCTTGGACAACTTGTTGTTCGCCAAATTTCGGCGCACACGCTGCTAAAAAAAGCATGAGTGCTGCCGTTACCATCGCTACTTTTTTCATGTTGTTGACACCTGCCGTTCCATTTCTTGAAGAAAACGCGCCTCGTCCCAAACCTCAATGCCGAGTTGCTTCGCTTTCGTCAATTTCGACCCCGCATCTACTCCTGCAATGACTAAATCGGTATTTTTGCTGACGCTGTTCGTCACATTGCCGCCAAGCTGTTCAATTTTCTCTTTCGCTTCGTTGCGCGATAACGTTTCGAGTTTTCCAGTTAATACAATTGTTTTCCCTGCAAAAGGAGACGTGTGAATAGCCGCGCTTGCTTTCTGCCCTTTATAGGTCATGTTGACGCCGTAAGAACGCAATTCATCTAGCAGCTCTTTCACTTCTTGTTTGGCAAAATACGTAACAATGGAATCCCCCATTTTTTCACCAATTTCATGAATAGCGGTCAGTTCTTCTTTCGTTGCTGCTTGTAGCCGTTCCATCGTTTCAAACTGTTCTGCTAAAATTTTTGCCGCTTTTGCCCCGACATGACGAATCCCAAGCCCAAACAAGAGGCGTTCTAACGAATTTTGTTTCGATGCCTCAATTGCTTGCAGCAAATTCGTGGCGGATTTTTCTCCCATTCGCTCTAACGCTAGCAACTGCTCTTTCGTTAACGCATATAAATCAGCGACATCGCGAACAAGCCCGGCTTGGAACAACTGGGCAACAACTTTTTCCCCAAGCCCGTCAATGTTCATTGCTTGGCGCGATACGAAATGAATTAGCCCTTCGCGAATTTGCGCCGGACATTTCGGGTTTAAACAGCGCAGCGCGACTTCCCCGTCTAACCGAACGAGCGCGCTACCGCATTCTGGGCAATGCGTCGGCATGCAAAACGGTTGCTCGCTTCCTGTGCGCCGTTCTGGCAACGCGCTGACGACTTCTGGAATAATGTCACCTGCTTTTTTGACGACGACAACATCGCCAATCATAATGCCTTTTGCGCGAATTAAATCTTCGTTATGAAGCGAGGCGCGCTGAACAACCGTTCCGGCAATGCGAACCGGCTCTAAAATCGCCGTCGGCGTCACTACCCCTGTCCGCCCGACACTTAATTCAATGCCGATTAATTTCGTGACTGCTTCTTCGGCTGGAAACTTATAAGCAATCGCCCAACGCGGGCTTTTCGCTGTTGCCCCGAGCTGTTTTTGCTGTTCGAACGAATCCACTTTAATGACAATGCCGTCAATATCATAAGGAAGATGGGGGCGTTTTTTTTGCCAGCTGTTAACAAATTCTATTACTTCTTCTATCGTTGCACAGCGACGGCGCTCTGGATTTGTTTTAAAGCCGAGCTGCTGCAAATAATCAAGCGCTTCGCTATGTGAGTGAATTCCAAGTTCTTCAGCATTCACTAACGCGTATACAAACATATCTAAATGGCGGGATGCCGCTATTTTCGGGTCTAGCTGCCGCAAAGAACCCGCTGCCGCGTTGCGAGGATTAGCAAATACTTCTTCGCCGCGAGCTGCCCGCTCTTCATTTAATCGTTCAAATGACCGCTTCGGCATATACGCCTCCCCGCGCGCTTCTAATGTCAACGGGTGTTTAAGCTTTAGCGGAAGCGAACGAATCGTTTTTAAATTTTCCGTAATGTCTTCTCCCGTAACACCGTCGCCGCGCGTTGCTCCTTGAATAAAGAAGCCATCTTCATACCGAACCGAAACAGCTAATCCGTCTATTTTTAGTTCGCAAACATATGCGACCTCGCCTACTTCTTGGCGGACACGGCGGTCAAAATCGCGCAAATCCCCTTCGTTAAACGCGTTCGCAAGGCTTAGCATCGGCACGCGATGTTCGACTTTTTGAAAAGCGTCTAGCGCTTGTCCACCAACGCGCTGAGAAGGAGAGTCTTTCGTTTTAAGCGCTGGATATTGCTCTTCTAACGCAATTAGTTCTTGCATCAATCGGTCATATTCCGCATCCGTTACCGACGGACGATCGAGTACGTAATATTCGTAGTTATATTGATTTAACAAGCGGCGCAATTCCTCTATCCGTTCCATCGCCATTTGCTCTTCACCTCACACTTTTGTAATTGGGGCAAATTGGGCTAATAGGCGTTTAACACCGGTCGGGCTTGGGAAAGCGACATCGAGCTCAAGGTCATCCCCTTCCCCGCGCACGCTAACAATCGTGCCAATTCCCCACTTTTTATGTTCGACTTTGTCGCCTACTTTCCAACCTTTCGTGGTAGTTGCCGTCATTCGTGTCGGCGCCGCTTTTGGCGTCCATGCTTTTTTATGCACTTGTTCGACGAGTTCGTCCGGAATTTCCGTCACAAAGCGAGACAATGGGTTTATCATCGTTCTCCCAAACAATGTCCGCATTTGAGCACTTGTGATAAATAGCTCTTCTTCGGCGCGTGTAATGCCGACATACGCCAAGCGCCGCTCTTCTTCCATTTCTTCTTCATTATCAAGCGAGCGGTTATGTGGAAAAATCCCTTCTTCCATGCCGATTAAAAAGACGACCGGAAACTCAAGTCCTTTTGCCGAGTGAAGCGTCATTAATACAACCGCTTCGTTTTCTTTTTCCTCTGGCGCATTCAGCTGATCGATATCGGCAACTAACGCTAAATCGGTTAAAAAGGCGATGAGCGATTTGTCTTCATTGACATTTTCAAAATGCTTCGTCACCGATAAAAACTCGTCAATGTTTTCCAGCCGGCTTTGAGCTTCTAACGTTTTCTCTGCCCGCAACATATCGCGATAGCCCGATTTTTCTAATACGTCCTCCACAAGCTCCGTGACCGATAAAAACTCCTGCATTTGCCCCCAATGCTCGATTTGTCGGCGAAACTCAGTAAGCGGTGCAGCAATACGCGCACTTAGCCCGATTTCTTCAAGTTCACCAAGCGCTTGAAATAAAGAAATTCCGTTTTCGGCGGCATATCGAGAAATTTTTTCGAGCGACGAAGCACCGATGCCCCGCTTCGGCACGTTAATAATTCTTGTAAAACTAATGTCATCGTTCGGGTTGGCGATTACCCGCAAATACGCTAGCACGTCTTTAATTTCTTTTCGGTCATAGAACTTCAACCCGCCAACGATTTTGTACGGAATGTTCGCTTTCAATAACATTTCCTCAATCATCCGCGATTGGGCGTTTGTTCGATACAAAACGGCAAAATCCGCATACCCGCGTTTTCCAGATTCAACGTACTCTTTAATTTTACCGACAACAAATTGTGCTTCATCTGTTTCGCTCATGGCGTCATAATAAACAATTTTTTTTCCTTCCGGATTTTCCGTCCAAAGCTTTTTCGGCTTGCGGTTGTAGTTGTTTTTAATGACTTCATTCGCCGCTTGTAAAATACGTTTTGTCGAGCGATAGTTTTGTTCAAGCAAAATGACTTTGGCGTTCGGATAATCAGTTTCGAACGATAAAATATTTTGGATATCTGCGCCGCGCCAACGATAAATCGACTGGTCCGAATCGCCGACAACGCAAATGTTTTGCAATTTTTCCGCCAGCATCTTCACGAGCCGATATTGCGCTTTGTTCGTATCTTGATACTCATCGATATGAATGTATTGAAATTTGTATTGGTAATACTCTAGCACTTCAGGAACGCGTTCGAATAGATGAACAGTCGTCATAATTAAATCGTCAAAATCAAGGGCGTGGTTGCGAAGTAACCGCTGCTGGTACTCTGTATAGACATCGCTTGCGACTTTTTCATAATAGCTTCCTGCGTTTTTAGCAAATTGCTCTGGCGAAAGCAATTCATTTTTCGCGCTGCTAATCGTACCTAAAATAGAACGCGGGTCAAATTTTTTCGGGTCCATATTTTTCTCGCTTAAAATATGTTTAATGACCGATAGTTGATCGGTCGTATCCAAGATGGAAAAATTGTGGTTAATGCCAATACGATCCACATCACGGCGTAAAATGCGTACACACATGGAATGAAACGTCGAAATCCAAATATCTTCTGCTGCCCCTCCGACAAGTGCTTGCACGCGCTCTTTCATCTCGCGTGCTGCTTTATTTGTAAACGTAATCGCCAAAATATTCCATGGAGCCACATGCTTTCCTGCCATTAAATACGCAATGCGATGCGTTAATACGCGCGTCTTCCCACTTCCCGCTCCCGCCATAATTAAAAGGGGTCCTTCGGTCGTCCGCACCGCCTCTTGTTGCTCTGGATTTAAATTGGCGAGGAGTTTATTCGACAAAAAACTCAACGAAATCACCACCATACAAACATTTGTTCTATTTTACTACACTTTTTCTCCTCAAACAACTTTAACCGCCTGTACAGTTCCAAGCGCTCGTGATAAATCATGATACACCGCATTACCAACGACAATCGTATCCGCATATTGTGCCATTTCCTTTGCCTGCTCTGGCGTTTCAATGCCTCCGCCATAAAACAGCTGCGTATGACTTAATGCTTGTTTGACTTGCTGCACTGTTTGTACGTTGCCGTACGTTCCACTGTACTCTAAATAAAAAATTGGAAGTTTATACATATTTTCCGCAATCCGAGCATAGGCAACGACATCTTCAGCGGAAAGGTTTGCATTCGCTTCGGTCAACACGGCTGCTTTGCATTCTGGATTTAAAATGCAATACCCTTCCATCAAGATTTCGTCCCAATTCATAAGCTCGCCAAATTGCTTTATCGCTTCGTGATGCAGCCCCATCATCCATTTCGTTTGTCCACTATTTAACACCGTCGGGATAAAATAAAAATCAAATCCTGGGGTAACCGCCTCGACATTCACGATTTCTAATACGCATGGAACGGAAAACCGGCGAATGCGCGCCATTAATTCTAGTACGTTTTCAAGCGTTACCCCATCCGTTCCACCGACGATGACCGCATCTGTCCCAGACTCACAAATACGCTCTAGCGCCTCATCGCTAATCGCTTTATTCGGATCTAACTTAAATACGTGGCGCCATTTTCGAACATCATACATACGAAAACCTCCATTAATTCTCTCCATCATTTCATTATAGCAAACTTCTTCTGTTTTCCGCCAAAAAAGGAGCATCCATCAAGAATGCTCCTTATGATACGTGATTCGTTTCCTCTTTAATACGATCAAGCGCCATTGCATACGCATCGTTTCCGTAATTTAAGCATCGTTTCACTCGCGAAATTGTCGCTGTGCTCGCACCAGTTTCTGTTTCAATTTTATGGTATGTATACCCTTCGCGAAGCATGCGCGCTACTTCTAATCGCTGCGCTAATGACTGAATTTCATTGACCGTACATAAATCATCAAAAAAGCGATAACATTCTTCTAAATCGCGAAGCGACAAAATCGCCTTAAACAATTGATCCACTTCTCTTCCTCTCAGTTTATCAATTTGCATTGTTTCACCCTCCATTAATGATATTGCACAATGTCTAGCTGCGGCACAATATTTATCCACGTTTTTCCCGGTACAAATCCAACCGGCACCCCATTTTCATATGGCAATAGGCGACCGTTGACATTTTTCCATTCAACTGCCCGCACCGTTCCGTTTTGAAACAAATACCCGTTTCCACCCGACGTTAAATCGATATCGCGGCGACCGTAGCTGTCACTCATCGTGTGCTTCGCTGCCACGACAAATACGTTTTGCACAAGCACAGGTTCGTGTGTATCATAATCGACCGTTTGCTCGCCTGCGCTATAACGGAAATACCCCTTTTTCTCTGGAATGTACTTATATTGAACGTGGGCATATGCTTGGCGAGAGTAGGCAATTTCCAGTTGTTGCGCCGGCTGTCCCTGCCTTTCGTTTGCGAAAAACGGCAACGGCTCGATCTCTTCTTGCAGCGCATACCCTTTTTCTGTTGCCCCTTTTTCAATGTTCGCAAATGTAATATAGGAGTTGTGGGGCGCTTTACGGAACGAAGCACGCTTAAATAACGTTCCGTCATAAAACAACCCGTTCAAATAATCAGCCGCTCCTGATTCGAGCATTTGCTTCGCCTCCGGGCTCCAGCCGTGGCAAATGTACAAAGCGTCGAACCCTTTGCTTAATTCAATGTAATAATCGCGCGCGCTGCGAACCGGACCAACCTTCTCTGGAAATTCACTTTGGAAAATAGCTAAAAAACGCGTCAAATCCCCTTCCGCTAATACTTCGTACACGATGTCCGCTTTCGGCAACCCCGACTGCGGTCTTGCTTTCGGATGATTGTTAATCATCACCGCCACTGCACGATGAGTTGGTTTCGTTTCCGTAAGTTTTCCTGTCAGCGGAAAAACAAACGCTTGTGGCGTACTTTCTCCTTGCTTCGGCGTTCCTTCCACTGGGGCATTTGGTTGCTGTGTTTGTTCTTGTTTCGCACAGCCGCCAAATAAAAGTACACTAATGATCGCAAGTATCCACCGCTTCAATGCTCACACAACCTTTTTCTTTTATATTTTAACGCATTATCGATGGAAAGAGTATTGTTTTGTTCATGACATCATAAATTCCTTTTGGCGTAATCCGAATATACGGCAAATGCGTCGATTGGAAAAACAAAAGCGAATACACCGGATCGACAAAACGATACCCTCTCTGGGCTAATATCGTTTTCAATTGTTTCTCTTCCATCATCAGTTCTTCGACCCGTTTCGTTGACATCACTCCGCCAAGCAGGAGGGGAATTTCATGAATGACTTCCCCGTTTTCCGCAAGCACAATGCCCCCACCAATTTCATTCATGCGCTGAAACGCTAGCAACATATCGCGTTTACTTTTTCCGATGACTAATATGTCCCCTGTATTTGAATAGGAACTAGCGAGCCCTTTCACGTGCGTGGCGAACCCTTTCACGACCGTATTCACTCGCCATTTTCCATTTCGGTCCACAAGCATGAAAAAGCTCTCATCATGGGTTGTCGATAGTTCATCGTGCGAGGTGTCGATCGAAATAGAATATGGGCGCATAATGACGGAGTTTTCCATATACATTCCTAGCGGCATCGAAAACTGCAAATCATCGAGCGAAAGCTGCCACGTTAAGTGAAGTGGCGCCAGCCCGTACACTCCCCAGTCAAGCGAAGAACCCTTTGGAGAGTAACCATCCCGCTTCACCCACTGCCCTTTCGCGAGCACGCTAACCGGCGTCGGGTCATCTGGTGCCTGTAAAAAGTTAATATGGGCAATCCGTCCTGTCGTAATCGAGCCGTGCAGATGCTCCATCTGATAATGGCGTGCCACATTCACCGTCGCCATTTGATAAGCGTCGATAATGGGCACCCCTTTTTCGATCGCAAGGCGAATCATTTGGTCAATCACCCCATGTTCGTAAAACGATGGGGGCGAGCCGTCCGTCGTAAAAATAAGGCGGTCATATTGTTCCATGCCTAACGCTTTCATTTCTTCAAGCAACACCGGCAAGTCTGGGCGAATCGACGAGTAGCGAAGCGACACAGTATACCCGTGCAATAGCCGCTCATACACTTCTTTTCCTGTCATCGCCTCATGGTCGCAGTCCGCACCGATGAGCATCATCTTTGTAAGCGTTTTCTCTGAAGCGCCAGGAAAATGACCTTCGATTTGTTTTTTCATTTGCTTTGCTTCTTGAATCCAATAAAGCATCGCATCATCGCCAGCAAGAAGCCGTGGCCATCCAGTCAATTCGCCTCCTTGCACAACCGTTTTTTGTCGTAACCATTCTTTTATCACCGCATACGAAAACTTCTCTTCCTCGTTTGCTAATTCGGTTTGTCCGTCAAAGCGACACCACCAATACATTGTCACTGGAAACGACTCAGCAGCGCGCAAAAAAGAAAACGCTTTCTTTTTGGATAATTGCAATATTAACATTAAGTTGTCGTTAATGATGGTGGTCGTTCCCCATTTGGCTGCATATTCCGCAAACGTTTGGGGATTATATAACTGAAATGGATGCGCATGTGGCTCGATATACCCTGGGACTAAATAATAGCCGCTGCAATCGATCACTTCGCACTGTTCTAAGTTGCTCGGTAGCCGCTCGCCAACATACACGATGCGGTCTTGATCAATCCAAATATTCCCTTTTTTCCATCGGTGCAAATAAGTGTGCAAATAAGTAGCATTCGTTAGCAACTTCGTCGGCGATCGCTTTCCATCAATAATCGCCAATTGTTCACGAAGCTGCTCGCTACTCCAGCGGTATCGTTGTTCAGCCATGTCCATCCCCGTTCCTTTGTTTCCTAAATTGTACCATGTAACCATTTTACCGTATTAAAGTTATTTTCACAAACAAAAAATGAGGAGGTAAAAAAGATGAAAGTGAATATTGGAATCGAAAATGCTTTAATTCGAATTACGTGCGGATTGACATTACTTGCTTGGGCAACAGCGAAGATGGTCAAACGTCCGTGGCGTGATTCATATGTGGTAATAGCGATGCTAGCTGCTATGAAAGTCGCAGAAGGAATAACTAGGTTTTGTCCATTAACTGCCTTGTTGGAAAGATATAAAGAAGCGGACGAAAAACAGCCTCGTTCATGGACAACGAATCCGACGTAAATGTTGGCTCTTTTCTTAAAAAAAGGTGCCCCATTTTCGGGACACCTTTACTCAAATGAAAAGGAGAGTACGAGATGCTTGAGTATATGACCGACATGTCATTTGTGTTAGCGATGGTCATCGGTGGTATTGTTGCCATTACATTTGTCTTTGTTCGGAAAAAGCGCGTTTGATTGCCTTATAACCAATGTCTCGCCGGTAAAACAATTGGTCGCAGCGCACTTTCGCAATTTCGTCGTACACTTCGCGCTGCGCTTCTTGAAGTGTCGCTCCTTTCGCCGCTACTAGTAACACGCGCCCACCGTTTGTCCGCAGCACATCGTCTCGTTTCGTTCCCGCGTGGAATACAAGGGTGCTTTCTTTTAACGTCTCTAATCCAGCAATTTCTGCTCCTTTTTCGTATGTTTCTGGGTAGCCTTTTGCTGCTAAAACGACACCAAGCACCGCTTCATCCGTCCACGCTAACGAAACATCTTTTCCGTCCAACAAATCAAGCAGGAAAGACACAAGATCGGTTTCTAAACGCGGCAACACGACTTGCGCTTCTGGGTCACCGAAGCGGGCATTAAATTCAATCACTTTCGGCCCATCAACAGTAGCGATAAGCCCCGCATATAAAACGCCCGTAAACGGATGCCCTTCTGCCACTAGCGCCTTTGCCACAGGGGAAACGATTTGTTCGACCGCTTGTTGCACGACTTCATCAGCGATTTGCGGAACAGGAGAGTAAGCCCCCATTCCTCCTGTATTCGGACCTTCGTCGTTGTCAAATGCTCGTTTATGATCTTGGGCAATCACCATCGGATACGCTTTTTCACCATGCACAAACGCCATCAGTGAAAATTCTTCTCCTGCTAAAAACTGTTCAATGACGACTTGTTCGCTTGCACTTCCAAATTTTTTCTCGATCATCATTTCATGTAACGCTTCTAGCGCCTCTTCTACTGTCATCGCGACGACAACCCCTTTTCCTGCCGCTAGCCCGTCCGCTTTTATGACAATCGGCGCCCCTTTTTGCTCGACGTACACTTTTGCTTCCTCATAAGAGGTAAACGATGCGTAATCCGCTGTCGGTATATTGTATTTTTTCATTAGCTGCTTCGCAAACGCTTTGCTTCCTTCAATTAGCGCTGCTTCTTTACGCGGACCAAAAATACGCAACCCTTCTGCCTCGAAACGATCAACTATTCCTTGTAAAAGCGGCGCTTCTGGTCCAACGATTGTTAAATCAATTCCTTCTTGTTTAGCAAATTGTACAAGCGCTTCTACCTCATGCTCTTCTATTGGAACAAGCTCAGCAATTTCCGCAATTCCTGGATTTCCTGGCGCCGCGTATAGTTTCATGAGGAGCGGACTCTGCGCGACTTTCCACGCAATCGCATGCTCTCGTCCACCTCGGCCAATAATCAGCACTTTCATCTCGTCTCCCCCTTAGTGTTTAAAATGACGTACCCCAGTAAAGACCATCGCTATCCCGTACTCATTCGCCTTTTGAATCGATTCTTCGTCGCGAATCGACCCACCCGGTTGAATAATGGCTGTAATTCCCGCTTTTGCTGCTGCTTCGACCGTATCGCTCATCGGGAAAAAGGCATCGGACGCTAAAGCGGCACCTTGCGCTTTTTCCCCAGCTTGCTCAATCGCAATTTTTGCCGCGCCGACGCGATTCATTTGACCTGCCCCGACGCCGATTGTCATGCCGTCTTTCGCCAATACAATCGCGTTCGATTTGACATGTTTAACGACTTTCCAAGCCAGCTGCAAATCTTCCCATTCTTGTTCTGTCGGCTCGCGTTTTGTTACTACTTTCAATTCTGCATCATCAAGCGTATACCGATCTTCGTCTTGAACAAGCAAGCCGCCTTTGACCGATACAAGCATTGGTTCGCTCTTTTGCTCTGCGGCAAAATCAACCGTCAACAAGCGAATGTTTTTCTTCTTCATTAAAATCGCTAACGCTTCTTCACTAAACGACGGAGCAATAATAATTTCTAAGAAAATGTCATGCATCTTTAGCGCCGTGTCGCGGTCTACTTCGCGATTTAAGGCAACGATCCCGCCAAAAATCGAGGTCGGGTCAGCTTCGTACGCCCTTGTAAACGCCTCAAAAATCGTTTCTCCTACCCCGACTCCGCACGGATTCATATGTTTAACCGCCACCGCTGCCGCGCTCGTAAATTCCTTCACGATTTGCAATGCAGCGTTCGCATCGTTAATGTTATTGTACGACAATTCTTTTCCGTGCAATTGTTTCGCCGCCGCAATCGAGAACCTCGAGCCTAACGGCTTTTCGTAAAACGCAGCGCGTTGGTGTGGATTTTCCCCATATCTTAAGTCTTGCTTTTTCGTAAACGTGACAGTCAACGTTTCCGGGTAGGATTCCCCTGCTTGGTTTGTTAAGTATTCCGCAATCATTGCGTCATAGGCAGCTGTGTGGCGAAATACTTTCGCCGCTAGCTTTAACTTCATCTCCCTCGATACCGTACCCGTTTCTTTTAATTCTTGTAGCACCGTTTCATAATCAGACGGATCAACAATGACTGTTACATGTTCATGATTTTTTGCTGCT
Organism: Anoxybacillus amylolyticus; assembly: GCF_001634285.1. Lineage (GTDB taxonomy): Bacteria > Bacillota > Bacilli > Bacillales > Anoxybacillaceae > Anoxybacteroides > Anoxybacteroides amylolyticum. The sequence continues at coordinate 681,040 of NZ_CP015438.1, read as the reverse complement.
GCCCGAAGCATCGTCGGTCCACCAATATCAATGTTTTCAATGGCTTCCATAAACGTGACATCAGGCTTCGCAATCGTTTGCTGAAACGGATATAAATTCACGACGACTAAATCAATCGGTGTGATCTCATGTTCTTTTAGTTGTTCTATGTGGCATGGATTGCTACGAATCGCCAATAAGCCACCATGAATCATCGGATGCAATGTTTTGACACGTCCGTCTAAAATTTCTGGAAATCCGGTTACATCGGAAATGCTAATGACTGGAATTCCTTCTTGTTCCAATGCTTTTTTCGTTCCGCCGGTCGAAATAATTTCGACTCCTAACTCTACTAGTTGCTTCGCTAATGAAACGATTCCTTCTTTATTGGAAACGCTCAGCAATGCCCGTTTAATCATACGTTTCGACCCTTTCAAGCAATGTTTTTAATACAGCTGGATATAGTTCATGTTCGGTAGCGTGGATTTTTTGTTCGACTTCTTCTAACGACTCCCCTTCTTCAATGAGAACCGCTTGTTGCGCTATAATCGGTCCGGTATCCATTCCTTCATCGACGTAGTGCACCGTAACACCTGTTATTTTGACACCATATCGGTACGCTTGTCCAATGGCATCTTTTCCAGGAAACGCTGGCAACAACGACGGGTGAATATTCACGATTCGTCCTTCGTAAGCAGAAAGAAGCGTCGGACCGATTAAACGCATATAGCCTGCCAACGCAATAAAATCAATGCCGCGCGCTGTGAGCTGCGCTAAAATATCGCGTTCAAAATCGGCTTTCGTCGCATATTCTTTCGGACGAAAAACAAACGTCGGAATCCCTTCTTTTTTCGCCCGCTCCACCACTTTTGCTTCAGGGCGGTCACATACTAATAACGCTACTTCCATCGCTAGTTCCCCACGTTTGACGGCATCGACAATCGCTTGAAAATTCGTTCCGCTCCCAGAGGCAAATATCGCAAGCTTCATTCCATCTTCCCTCCGGCAAACACAACGCCTTCGCCTGTCTTGATGCGGCCGATTAAATATGCTTTTTCCCCAAGCTGCTCCAACTGTTCGAGAAGCGGCTGGATCATTTCACTGTCGACTGCCATCACTAAGCCGATACCCATATTAAAAATATTAAACATTTCTTGGCGGACAAGTTTTCCTTTCTCTTGTAATAAATCAAAAATCGGCGGAATCGGCCAAGAGCCGTAGTCAATTTCGGCACATACTCCTTTCGGCAGCATGCGCGGAATATTCTCGACAAACCCTCCACCAGTAATATGCGCCATTCCTTTAATCGGAAACTCTTTCCGTACGGAGAGCACCGGTTTGACATAAATGCGTGTCGGCTTCAACAATTCCTCCCCTAACGAAAGCGACAACCCATATGTTTCCTGCAAATCAAGTCGTGCTTCTTCCAACAAAATTTTCCGTACAAGCGAATACCCATTGCTATGAATGCCGTTCGAGGCAAGCCCGATTAACGCATCGCCTGCTTGAATTGTTTCCCCTGTAATTAATTCCGCTTTTTCGGCAATACCGACCGCGAATCCCGCCACATCATATTCGTCCGCCTGATACATGCCCGGCATTTCCGCTGTTTCTCCGCCAATTAACGCACATCCCGCTTGTACACACCCATCCGAAATACCTTTCACAATCTGCGCAATTTTTTCCGGAACGGCTTTTCCGCACGCGATATAATCGAGGAAAAACAGTGGCTCTGCCCCTTGCACAACAATATCGTTTACGCACATAGCTACACAGTCAATGCCGATTGTGTCATGTTTATCTAGCAAAAATGCGAGCATTAACTTTGTGCCAACCCCATCTGTTCCTGATACAAGCACCGGCTCATCATAACGAAACTTCGATAGATCAAACATACCGCCAAATCCGCCAAGCCCTCCGATTACTTCCGGACGAGCGGTTTTTTGGACGTGCTTTTTCATTAACGATACGGCTTTATATCCGGCTTCGATGTCTACTCCTGCTCGTTTATATGCGTCCCCCACTTCACTTCCCCCTTTTTCTGTTAAAATCGTCGACCCGTGAGCAGTACTTTCCAAGCAATCATGGATGCATTCTCATTCATGGTACGTCTTTGTCGGATATGTCCCCGTAAAACAAGCCATACATTGCCCGTGCCACTTGGAATCTTTCGGGCGGCCAATCGCCTCTAATAGCCCTTCTTCACTTAAAAAGGCAAGCGAATCTGCCCCAATCATTTGCCGAATTTCTTCGACAGAATGGGTAGCTGCAATCAGCTCTTCTTTTGTCGGGGTGTCGATGCCGTAAAAACATGGGTGGGTGATCGGTGGGGAGCTAATGCGTACATGCACTTCTTTCGCCCCTGCTTCGCGAAGCATGTTCACGATTCGTTTGCTTGTCGTGCCGCGAACAATGGAATCATCAACCATGACGACCCGCTTACCTGCCACTACCCCACGCACTGGTGATAGCTTCATTTTTACCCCTTGTTCCCGTAGCGATTGCGACGGCTGGATAAACGTTCGCCCAACATAGCGATTTTTAATTAAACCAAGCTCATATGGAATGCCCGTTACTTCTGCATAGCCGATCGCGACAGAAATGCTAGAATCTGGTACACCGGTCACCACATCAGCTTCTACTGGCGCCTCAAACGCCAGACGCTTGCCTAAATTTTTGCGAGCTGTATGAATGTTAATGCCATCGACATTGCTATCCGGCCGCGCAAAATAAATGTATTCCATGCTGCAAATCGATCGAAATCGTTTTTCCGCATAGCGTTCGGAATAAATGCCTTCTTTACTGATAATAATCAATTCCCCTGGCTCCACTTCTCGCTCATACGTAGCGCCGACAACATCGAATGCACACGTTTCCGATGCAACAACATACGCATCGCCAAGACGGCCAATCGAAAGGGGGCGAAATCCTTGTGGATCTAAAGCGATATAAAGTTCTGTTTCCGTCAAAAGAAGAAACGCAAACGCTCCTTCTAAATACGTCAACGCCACTTTAATTTGTTCTTTTAACGTCGGCGCCATGCTGCGCCGAATTAAATGGGCAAACACTTCCGTATCTGATGTTGTTTGAAAAATACTTCCTTGCTGCTCAAGGCGAAGTTTTAAATCAGCAGCATTTACTAAATTGCCGTTATGCGCCAACGCGATGCTGCCGCTTTGTGAGCGGAACAAGAGGGGCTGCACATTTTCGTAGCCCCCGCCTCCTGCCGTTGCATAGCGAACATGACCGATGGCCGCTGTTCCGCTTAATTGTTGCAGCGCTCCGTCGCTAAATACTTCGGTTACTAAACCAAGCCCTTTATGGCCTTTTAGCGTTTCACCATTGGCGACAACAATGCCTGCTCCTTCTTGGCCTCGATGCTGCAAACTATGCAACCCATAATACGTCAATTGCGCTGCCTCTTTATGACTAAAAATTCCAAAAATTCCACACTCTTCATTTAAGCCTTTGATTTCAGCAAGCATGGAATAGCTCCTTTCCATACACTTCTCAGTTGTTCTACCGAAAGAGAAATGAACGCGTCACCTGCTTCGCTTTCGATAGAAAGCGTTCCGTCTGCTGTCACTTCACCAATCGCTTTTGCTTCTACAAGCTGTTCAAACGCTACTTTGTTTTCCTTTTTGACCGAAACGACAAAACGAGATTGCGTTTCGCTAAACAATTCCGCGGCAATATCACCGCTAATTGTGACTTTTACTCCTAATCCTTCAGCGTTCATTACACATTCCGCTAATGCTACAGCTAGCCCACCTTCCGCGACATCGTGCGCTGACGCAATGAGCCCCTTCCGAATCGCTTTAAGAAGTGCTTCTTGCCGAGCCGCTTCTACTTCTAAGTTAATGCTTGGTGCTTTCCCAAAAATGTATCCTTCTAACCATTTTTGCAATTCACTTCCACCAAACTCCTGTTTTGCTTCGCCGATGACATAAATGATATCCCCTGCTTGTTTAAACGACTGTGTCGTAATATGAGCGACATCTTCAATAAGCCCGACCATACCGACAATCGGTGTTGGATAAATCGCTTCTCCGTTCGTTTCATTATAAAGGGATACGTTTCCACTAATAACAGGGGTAGAAAGCGCGCGGCATGCTGCGCTCATGCCATCAACTGCTTTTTCTAGCTGCCAAAAAATTTCTGGTTTTTCTGGAGAGCCGAAGTTTAAGCAATCGGTAATCGCAAGCGGCTTTGCCCCCGAACAAACGACGTTTCGCGCCGCTTCAGCAACAGTAATTTTCCCACCTGTTTCTGGGTCTAAATATACGTAGCGAGAGTTGCAATCCGTTGTCATGGCTAACGCTTTTTTTGTTCCGCGAATGCGGACGACTGCTGCGTCGGAACCAGGCGCAACGACCGTATTCGTCCGTACCATATAGTCGTATTGGTCATACACCCACTCTTTGCTTGCAATCGTTGGTTGAGCAAGTAACGCAAGCAACGTTTCTTCATAGTTTTCGATGTGCGGAATATAGTCCATTTTCTGGAATTCTCGATAATACGCTGGTTCAATGGACGGTTTATGATATACAGGTGCATCTTTTGCTAAGGCGTCAACCGGGATTTCTGCGACGACTTCCCCTTGAAAATAAAGGCGAAGCATTTTATCGTCTGTTACTTGACCGATCGCTTTTGCCTCTAGTCCATACTTGGCAAATAGCTCGCTAATTTCTTGTTCTCGCCCTTTTTTCACAACAAGCAGCATGCGTTCTTGTGATTCCGAAAGCATCATTTCATACGGTGTCATGCCTCGTTCACGCTGTGGAACAAGGTCTAAATTCATTTCAATCCCCACGCCCGCTTTACTTGCCATTTCAGCTGAGGAACTAGTGAGACCTGCCGCTCCCATATCTTGAATGCCGACTAACGCATCGGAGTGAACAACTTCTAAACACGCTTCAAGCAATAGCTTTTCCATAAATGGGTCTCCGACTTGCACTGCTGGACGTTTCGCCTCGGATGCTTCCGTCAATTCTTCCGACGCAAATGTCGCTCCGTGAATGCCGTCACGGCCAGTTTTTGCTCCCACATACATTACCGTATTGCCGACGCCGGACGCTACGCCACGTTGAATATCTTCATGGCGAATTAACCCAACACACATCGCGTTAACGAGTGGATTGCCTTCGTACGCTTCATCAAATTGTACTTCCCCTCCAACCGTTGGAATGCCGACACAGTTTCCGTATCCAGCAATTCCTGCTACGACGTGTTCAAACAAATATTTCACCCTTGGCGATGTCAGCTCGCCAAAACGAAGCGAATTCAATAACGCAATTGGACGAGCCCCCATCGAAAAAACGTCGCGAATAATGCCACCGACCCCTGTCGCTGCGCCTTGGTACGGTTCAATCGCTGATGGGTGGTTATGGCTTTCCACTTTAAACGCTACCGCTAACCCGTCCCCAATGTCGACAATGCCTGCTCCTTCTCCCGGACCTTGCAACACATGCTCTCCGTCGGTCGGAAATTTTTTTAACACTGGCTTGGAATTTTTATAGCTACAATGTTCCGACCACATGACAGAGAAAATACCTGTTTCCGTATAGTTTGGCAAACGACCGAGAATGCGTTCTATCATCGCAAATTCTTCGTCCGTCAATCCCATTTCACGATAGAGCTTTTCTTCTTTAATTGTTTTTGGACTTGGCTCAAGAAGTAACGACATGTTTCACCCTCCAATATTTCACGATCGATTGGAACAACTTCAGTCCGTCCGCACTTCCAAGCAGCGCATCAACTGCACGCTCCGGATGCGGCATCATTCCAAGCACGTTTCCATTTTCATTCATAATTCCTGCAATATTTTCTAAACTCCCATTCGGGTTTTCGTCGTGGTAGCGGAAAATGATTTGCCGATTGTCCACTAATTTTTGTAGTGTTTCTTCATCGCAATAATAATTGCCTTCGCCATGAGCAATTGGAATCGTAAGCACTTCTCCTTGTTCATATAGCGACGTAAACATTGTTTCATTATTTTCCACGCTTAGTGTCACTGGTCGACAAATGAATTTAAGGCTATTATTGCGGCGCATCGCCCCCGGCAACAAGCCTGCCTCCAATAAAATTTGAAACCCGTTGCACACACCAAGAATCGGCTTCCCTTCCCCCGCTGCTTTTTGGATTGCTTTCATCACATTCGAAAATCGAGCAATCGCTCCGGAACGAAGATAGTCACCATACGAAAAACCACCCGGCAATAAAATCGCATCAAATGCATCAAGCGAATCGGCTGTATGCCATACGTATTCGACTTCTTCCCCTAATTCATCTTTAATCGCATGATACATATCGACATCGCAGTTCGACCCTGGAAAAACAATGACCGCAAATTTCACTGGACGACGACCTCCTCGATGTCGTAACGATAATCTTCAATGACGGTATTCGCTAATAGTTTTTCACACATTTCCCGAACAAGTTCCTCAATATCTCGTTCGCTTTTTTCAATCACTAGCTCCATAAATTTGCCGATACGGACATCTTGTACTTCACAATAAGATAAGCTATGCAGCGCCCCTTTCACTGCCGTCCCTTGTGGATCTAATACGTTTTCACGCAATGTGACATATACTTTTACTTTGTACATCATTTATCCCCCTAATCTCTGCAAAATAATTTCATAGGCATCCGTTAAGCTTCCTAAATCACGACGAAAGACATCTTTATCAAACTTTTCATTTGTTTCTATGTCCCATAACCGGCACGTATCCGGCGAAATTTCATCAGCTAATACAATCTTTCCTTCCCCATCCAAGCCAAACTCCAGCTTAAAATCAACGAGGCGGACACGACAATGTTGAAAATGTTGGGTGAGGATCTCATTGACCTTTAAAGCATACGCCTTCAACAATGCAAGTTGTTCTGAAGTGGCAAGCTTTAAAATGGCAATGTGGTCTTCCAACAATAGAGGGTCGCCAAGTTCATCGTTTTTGTAATAAAACTCAATAAGCGGTTTTTCTAGGCTCGTCCCTTCAGCGATGCCAAGCCGCTTCGCTAAACTTCCAGCGACGTAATTGCGGACAACAACTTCAAGAGGAATAATCGTTACTTTTTTGACTAATTGCTCCGTATCAGAAAGTTTTTGAATAAAATGATTTTCGACGCCAGCTTCATGTAGCTTCGAGAATAACAAGCTCGTAATTTCGTTGTTTAAACGCCCTTTCCCAGCAATCGTCGCTTTTTTTTCACCATTAAATGCTGTCGCGCTATCTTTATAAGCAACCCAAAGGACGTTCTCGTCATCCGTTTTATACACTTTTTTCGCTTTTCCTTCGTAAAGCAGCTCTAGTTTTTTGACCATGACAAAAGGCCCCCTAGACAGAATATTAGGAATTTTTTGGTTGTTGCATAGGTAAGGAGTTCCTTACCTATGTTATAACCCTAACCGCTCAAAAATCGTATCGACATGTTTCAAGTGATAGTGGTAATCAAAGCAGTCATCGATTTGTTCTTTCGTTAAACGGCTTGTGATCGCTTCGTCGGCTTCGATTAGCGTACGGAACGGAACTTGCGTTTCCCACGCCTCCATCGCTTTCGGCTGCACTAAATCATACGCTTCTTCGCGCGTCATTCCCGTGTCAATGAGCGCTAATAACACACGTTGCGAGTAAATGAGACCGAATGTGCGCTCCATATTTTGCTTCATGTTTTCTGGGAATACGGTCAAGTTTTTCACAATGGTTGCAAAGCGGTTTAACATATAGTTAAGCGCAATGGTTGCATCTGGCAAAATGATGCGCTCCGCAGACGAGTGGGAAATATCCCGTTCATGCCATAGCGGGACGTTTTCATACGCTGTGAGCATATACCCGCGAATGACACGCGCCATGCCTGTCATATTTTCCGAACCGATTGGATTGCGTTTATGCGGCATTGCGGATGATCCTTTTTGTCCCTTGGCGAAAAACTCTTCCACTTCGCGGGTTTCGCTTTTTTGCAGTCCGCGAATTTCAACAGCAAACTTTTCAATCGATGTCGCGATTAGCGCCAATGTCGCCATGTAGTGAGCGTGGCGGTCACGCTGCAACGTTTGCGTTGAAATCGGTGCCGGCTCTAATCCTAGTTTCTCACACACATATTTTTCGACAAACGGCTCAATATTTGCATACGTTCCGACAGCTCCAGAAATTTTTCCGACACGCACCGTTTCTGCCGCTTGCTTGAAACGTTCTAAGTTTCGCTGCATTTCCGCATACCAAAGCGCTAGCTTTAAGCCAAACGTCGTCGGTTCTGCGTGAACGCCGTGTGTACGCCCCATCATCACCGTGTATTTATGCTCTTGCGCTTTTTCTTTTAACACTTGAATAAAATTTTCTAAGTCGCGCAATAAAATCTCATTGGCCTGCTTTAATAAATACGACAACGCCGTATCGACGACATCAGTCGACGTTAGTCCATAATGCACCCATTTTCGCTCTTCCCCAAGCGTTTCTGAAACCGCTCGGGTAAAAGCGACAACGTCATGGCGCGTTTCTTCTTCAATTTCTTTAATGCGCTGAATGTCGAAGGAAGCATGTTTTCGGATTTTCTCTACGTCTTCTTTTGGAATAATTCCAAGCTCCGCCCACGCTTCACACGCTAAAATTTCCACTTCCAGCCACGCCTTAAAGCGGTTTTCCTCGGTCCAAATCGCTCCCATTTCCGGTCTAGTGTACCGTTCAATCATTGTAATCCTCCTTCTTTATTCCAAATGTGCAAGCCATCAATCATCTGCAACGCATCCTCTACCGTTTCTGCCAGCACCGTGACATGCCCCATTTTCCGTTTTTTCTTCGCTTCTTTTTTGCCGTATAAATGAAGATGCACGTTTTGGAATTTCGGAATGTTGTCAATGACCGACTGCACATGCTCGCCTAAAATATTGACCATTACTGCCGGTGTCAACAATTTCGTGCTTCCTAACGGCCAATTGCAGATGGCGCGAACGTGTTGCTGAAATTGAGACGTTGCACAAGCATTAATTGTATAATGACCGGAGTTGTGCGGTCTAGGGGCAAGTTCGTTAATATAAATATCTCCTTCTTTTGTTAAAAACATTTCGACCGCCAACGTGCCGACGAGTTCAAAGTGCTGCGCCAACGTTTTAGCGTAGGAAACTGCTTTTTCTTTCGCCGCTACCGACGTGCGAGCCGGAACAATCGTTTGATGTAAAATATTATCGACATGGATGTTTTCTCCTACCGGGAAAACGCTCGTTTCACCTAATCCGTTTCTTACGACAATCACAGAAATTTCTTTTTCAAACGAAAGCCAACTTTCTAAAACGCAAGCGCCTGCTTGCAATAACACGGCTGCTTTCTCTATATCTTCTTGGCAGCGAATAACTACTTGTCCTTTTCCGTCATACCCACCACGACACGTTTTTAACACACACGGAAAGCCAAGCTGCTCTACGCCCGTCCATAACTCATCGACCGAGTGAATTTCTAAATAAGGTGCAACAGGAAGCCCGGCATTCGTAATCGCTTTTTTTTCCATCGCACGGTCTTGCGTAATCGTTAGCAATTGGCTACCTTGCGGGACGTAGGCGTGCTGAACTAACCAATCAAGCGCAGCTGCATCAATGTTTTCAAACTCATACGTAATCACATCGCTGACATCTGCCAATATTTTAATTGCTTCCAAATCGCTATATTCCCCTATAATTTCGACATCCGCCACCTGACCACAAGGAGAATCAGGCACTGGGTCAAGCACCGCTACACGAAACCCCATTTCTTTTGCTGCAATCGCCATCATCCGGCCGAGCTGTCCACCGCCAATAATGCCTATTGTCTGTCCTGGGAGAATGGTACGCTTACTCAAGCTGATCACTACTTTCCAATACGTCTTGGCGAATGCGCTCTCTTCGCTTTTTTAATGCTTCCATATATTTCGGTTCGTACGTTCCAAGAATGGATGCTGCTAAAAGCCCTGCGTTCGTAGCTCCCGATTTGCCAATCGCCACCGTTGCCACCGGTACACCGCCTGGCATTTGGACGATCGATAAAAGCGAGTCGAGTCCATTCAACGTTTTTGACTGCACCGGCACCCCGATAACAGGAAGCGTTGTTTTCGCTGCGACCATCCCCGGCAAATGTGCAGCTCCTCCTGCGCCAGCAATAATGACTTTAATTCCTCTTCCTTCAGCTTCCTCCGCATATGCAAACATATAATCAGGCGTCCGATGAGCAGAAACAACTTTTTTTTCAAACGGTATTTCTAGCTCAGTTAGGATATCACACGCATGTTTCATCGTATCCCAATCTGATTGGCTTCCCATAATTACTCCAACAAGTGGTTGCATTCCGTTCACCTCATGCTTTTACCATAATAAAAACCCAGAACAAGCGTTCCTTTTCAAGGGAAAGCATCGTTCTGGGCATACTTCGGCCATAGAATGGCAAAAAGCCGTTCCGATCCTTTCCCTCATAGTCCAATAATTTACGGTTATTGGGTAGAAACTTTTGGGCCATATTCCCAAGATTATATGAGGGAGTATAATGAAGTTATCACTATCTTATCAATGTTTTTATAAAAATGTCAACAAATAATCGAACATTTAGCAAAAAACTAAAAATAATGTTCGGTTTTTATCAATTTCACCAATTGTCATTTTCAACATATAATAAGATAGCTTAGTTTCGTACAAATATGAATGGGAAAGAAGGGAGAGGGAAATGAAAACAAACCCTTTTGGAGCATTTCCCGACTGGACAAAACAGTGGGAACAGTTTTTTCAACATGATTTTTGGGGGAGCTTCCAACCCTTTTTCCAACACCAACAAAAATCTGAAAACAGTTCTGGTTTAAACATATATAAAAAAGAAAATGAATTGCTAATTGTTGTTTGCCTACCAGGATTGGAAAGTTTAGAACATGTTGAACTGTATACGTATTATAAAACATTGGAAATTAAAGCGACAATCAACTTGCAATTCGAAGGATTTGAGCTAGTAGAAGAGGGGATTTTTCAAGGAATATGGGAAAAAACAATCGCGCTGCCGTTTGCGGTAAAAGAAGAGCGAATCGAAGCGACCTATCATCACGGACTGCTTATCATTCATCTACACCGGGCAATCCCTGAAGAAAGGAAAAGACGGATTGAAATTAAAAAGATGGAATGAAAAGCGGCTAGCGTATGTACACTAGCCGCTTTTCACCTTTTCCACCGGTGCTTTTTATGGGGGAGAGGATTTTAATGGCGTTAATAAAAACGCAAAATAAACTGGACAAAAAAAGTTAGAGACCGGTTCACCGCTCTCTAACCGTTGTCCGCCTAGCAACGTCCTACTCTTGCAGGGGCGCGAGCCCCAACTACCATCGGCGCTGGAGAGCTTAACTTCCGTGTTCGGGATGGGAACGGGTGTGTCCTCTCCGCCATCGTCACTAGGCTGGTGAAGGATTGTTCCTTCAAAACTAGATAACAGGGGCAGAAGAAAAGGAGTCGCCTACGCTTTTCGTCATGTCTAGCTCCGAACTAACATCCTCCTCCGCGTCCGCTTTCTCCATCGACGTGCAAACACGTCTTCGTCGAAAGCTTGCGCTTCCGTCGGATGTTCCCTTGGCTCCGCCAAGAACCGTTCTCCGCTTTTCCAATTGTCTAGCTTCGGCTCCTAGCCCCTCGAATCGCTTCCATCCTGCTGCGGCGGCAACAGCCTCCTCGCAGGCCTTTCGCTCTCTTCGTGGCTGAACAGTCGCCTACGCTTTTCGTTGGTTAAGTCCTCGATCGATTAGTATCCGTCAGCTGCACGTGTCGCCACGCTTCCACCTCGGACCTATCAACCTCGTCATCTTCGAGGGATCTTACTCGCTTATGCGATGGGAAATCTCATCTTGAGGGGGGCTTCACGCTTAGATGCTTTCAGCGCTTATCCCTTCCGCACATAGCTACCCAGCGGTGCCCTTGGCAGGACAACTGGTACACCAGCGGTGCGTCCATCCCGGTCCTCTCGTACTAAGGACAGCTCCTCTCAAATTTCCTACGCCCGCGACGGATAGGGACCGAACTGTCTCACGACGTTCTGAACCCAGCTCGCGTACCGCTTTAATGGGCGAACAGCCCAACCCTTGGGACCGACTACAGCCCCAGGATGCGATGAGCCGACATCGAGGTGCCAAACCTCCCCGTCGATGTGGACTCTTGGGGGAGATAAGCCTGTTATCCCCGGGGTAGCTTTTATCCGTTGAGCGATGGCCCTTCCATACGGAACCACCGGATCACTAAGCCCGACTTTCGTCCCTGCTCGACTTGTAGGTCTCGCAGTCAAGCTCCCTTCTGCCTTTACACTCTACGAATGATTTCCAACCATTCTGAGGGAACCTTTGGGCGCCTCCGTTACGCTTTAGGAGGCGACCGCCCCAGTCAAACTGCCTACCTGACACTGTCTCCCACCCCGATCAGGGGTGCGGGTTAGAACTTCAGTACGACAAGGGTGGTATCCCAAGGGCGACTCCACCGAGACTGGCGTCCCGGCTTCTCCGTCTCCCACCTATCCTGTACATGTCGTACCAAAATTCAATATCAGGCTGCAGTAAAGCTCCACGGGGTCTTTCCGTCCTGTCGCGGGTAACCTGCATCTTCACAGGTACTATAATTTCACCGGGTCTCTCGTTGAGACAGTGCCCAAGTCGTTACACCTTTCGTGCGGGTCGGAACTTACCCGACAAGGAATTTCGCTACCTTAGGACCGTTATAGTTACGGCCGCCGTTTACTGGGGCTTCGGTTCGCACCTTCGCTTGCGCTAAGCGCTCCCCTTAACCTTCCAGCACCGGGCAGGTGTCAGCCCCTATACTTCGCCTTTCGGCTTCGCAGAGACCTGTGTTTTTGTTAAACAGTCGCTTGGGCCTTTTCACTGCGGCTCTCTCGGGCTTTTCACCCAACAGAGCACCCCTTCTCCCGAAGTTACGGGGTCATTTTGCCGAGTTCCTTAACGAGAGTTCTCCCGCGCACCTTAGGATTCTCTCCTCGCCTACCTGTGTCGGTTTGCGGTACGGGCACCTCTCTCCTCGCTAGAGGCTTTTCTTGGCAGTGTGGAATCAGGAACTTCGGTACTAGTTTTCCCTCGCCGTCACAGCTCAGCCTACTCAAGCGGATTTGCCTACTTGAGGCGCCTAACTGCTTGGACGCGCACTACCAGTCGCGCGCTTGCCCTATCCTCCTGCGTCCCCCCATCGCTCAAACGGAGAGGAGGTGGTACAGGAATCTCTACCTGTTGTCCATCGCCTACGCCTTTCGGCCTCGGCTTAGGTCCCGACTAACCCTGAGCGGACGAGCCTTCCTCAGGAAACCTTAGGCTTTCGGTGCAGAGGATTCTCACCTCTGTTTTCGCTACTCATACCGGCATTCTCACTTCTAAGCGCTCCACCGGTCCTTCCGGTCCGGCTTCTCTGCCCTTAGAACGCTCCCCTACCGATGACGCAAGTCATCCCACAGCTTCGGTGATACGTTTAGCCCCGGTACATTTTCGGCGCAGAGTCACTCGACCAGTGAGCTATTACGCACTCTTTAAATGGTGGCTGCTTCTAAGCCAACATCCTGGTTGTCTGGGCAACTCCACA